>JBFWIY010000028.1:0-12813 GCA_050255855.1 Desulfovibrionaceae bacterium | reverse complement strand
ACCTGCTGGATACGGTGTCCGTGTCGTATGCCGAGCAGACCGTGCTCGTGTTCCAGTATTTCGTGGATGGGGTTGAGGTCTACCGGCGCAACGTGACCGGCAGCAGGGCGTTCCTCCTGCCGCAGGCCTCGGGGCGTGAGGTGGAGGTGGCCGTGAGCGGGGCGGTTCCGGTGCGGCGCATCGGACTGGCCACGGGCATGAGCGAGCTGAGGAGCGACGGATGAAGATGCATGTTCCCGAGGTGCGCGAGGAAGGCGTGCCGGTGTGGTGCGTCCGGCTGCTCGGGGCCCTGCGCCGCGCGGTGGTGCAGCTGGCGGGCGGGACGCCCGACCGGATGGGGCGGGCGGTGACGTTTCAGGACCTGGCGGACATGGGCCTGGCCACGCCCGAGGCGGCGGAGCGGCAGGCCGGGGAGGGGCGGTGAGCGGCGAGTACGGCATGCTGCCCTATGCCGAGGTGGACGGGGTGCGCAATGTCCCGGACAGCTTCGTGGCCGGGCTGTACGAGCGGGTTCTGGCCGAGGGCGGGGCGCACGTGTTCCGGGACGGGAGCATCCCCACGGCCGCGGCCTTCGTGCGCATGGCCAGGCAGACCGGGACGGCCTTCTACCTGCTGTTCGTGCGGGGCGAGCCCGCCGGAGCCTTGTGGCTCAACCGTTTCGAGTGCCGTTTCGCCCGGCTGCACCATTTCGTGTTCCGGGAGTTCTGGGGGCCGGACACCCTGAAACTGGCGCGCTACTGCATGGGGGAGATATTCGCCATGGCCGACGAGACCGGAAGGCCGCTGCTGGACGGCCTGATGGGCTCCACTCCGGCGGACAACCGGCTGGCCCTGTCTCTCACCCTGCGATGCGGATTCAAGCGGGTGGGCGTGCTGCCCTTCGGGGCCTACGACGCCGCCACGCAGACCAGCGGACCGGCCGTGCTGACGGCCATGACCCGGGCGGACGCGCCCGCGCGGAGCGATGGGGGAGACGCGCGATGAAGATCTACACGCGGGTGGTCCTGGACATGCGCACCGGGGAGGTGCTGCACGAGGAGAGCCATGAGTACGGCGGGCCCGTGGCGCTGTGCAAAGGCGGAAGTGGCGGGACCTCCACCACCAACACGGTGGACTACGAGTACAACAGACGCATGGCCACCATCGCCGAGGCGCAGAATAACATGGCCCAGGAGTATTTCGACTTCTGGAAGAGCGACTACAAGCCCCTGGAGCAGGCGCAGATCGCGGCCAACCTGGATCTCATCGAGAAGGGGACCCCGGTGCGGGACGCCTTCATCGAGCAGTCCCTGAACGGCGTGGACGAGGCCACGGTGGCCGGGCTGGCCCAGACCGACGCCCAGGCCGCCGCCTCCGGCGCGCAGCAGGCCACGCAGCGCAGCCTGGCGCGGATGGGGATCAACCCTACCTCCGGGGCCTATCAGGAGGCCATGCAGGACACCGGGCTCAACACGGCCCGCACCGTGGCCGCGGCCAAGAACAATGCCCGCGTCGTGGCGCGCGATGAGAACTATGAACGGCTCAAGGCGGCCATGGGTCTGGGACTGAGCACGAGCAGCTAGGAGGTCGGCATGTTCGGCATGTTTCGGGTGGAGAACCCGGCGGACCGGGCCGGGCAGATGATGGGCAACGCCAGCAACAGCTTCGCGGCCATGCAGCGGGGCGGGAGCAGCGAGACCAAGCAGAATATCCCCGGCCCCGGCTTCGGAGGGGCGGTGCAGGCCGGTTTCGGCGGGGCCCTGGCCGGGGCGGAGGTGGGCACCATGTTCAGCGAAGCCGCCGCGGCCGGGCCGTGGGGCGCGGGCATCGGCGCCGGACTGGCCATCGGTTCGTACCTGTTCGGATAGCGAGGAGGAGGGAAGATGCCGGATTCCTGGGGGCGGCCCACGGGGCAGGATTGGCTGGGGCTGGGGCTCATGGCGCGTCAGATGGGCGAGACGACCCGGAATAGGCAGGAGGACCGTCAGGTCGAGTCGGTCTTGCAGGCCTACAACGCCGGAGGTCTGGACGCGACCATGCCCGAGGGGGTGTCGGCCACGGCGCAGTCCAAGGGACTGGGCATGTACCGGAAGGGCGAGGAGGACCGCGCCGCGGTGGGTCGGGCCGACCTGGACCGCGATACCCTGGCGGCCCGCAAGCGGCTCGTCGAAGGGATGGCCGCGGTCGGCGAGGACCCGGCGCAGCGCCTGGCGTACCTCAACAGCTACTCGCCCAGGACGTTGCCGGAGATGCGCGCCGTGACCGGGGTGGCCGAAGAACTGTACGGCCAGACGAATTTCAGCAGGGGCATCCTGGAGAACGATATCGCCAAGGGGGCCAAACAATATGAAGCGCTCCAACCCATCGTCCAGGAGGCGGGGCGGGCCGTCCAGGCCGGAGACCCGGCCAAGGCCGGGCGGCTGCTGGAGGGGGCCGGGGATCAGGCCCTGACGCGCTGGCGTGTCAGGTACAACGAGCAGACCGGGAGCATGGATGAACTGCACCTGGAGCGCGAGCAGGGATGGGTGCCCACCGGGCGCTCCATGAGCGTGCAGGAAGTCCTGGATCTGGCCGGGAAGACCACGCAGCGGGATTACGCCGTCCAGGCGGCGGCGCAGATGGCGACCACCCGGGAGTTCAACGTCAATGAGCTCAAGGGGGGCGGGGTCCGGGCCGTGGGGCCCGAGGGGCAGGAGCTGCGCGCCTATTCGCTCATCGACCTCAACGGCTTCGGCGGGCGCGACTTCGTGGTCTTCGACAAGAAGGGCGGCTTGGTCGGGAAATTCGACGAGGCGTCCTTCCTCAAGTCCGGCATCCGGGTGGAGCCCAAGACTCCTGCCGTCGCCGGGGGCGTGAAGCAGCAGGACTGGATGAAGGTCGTCACCGGGGCGCAGAAGCTCTACGACGACACGGTCAAGGACGCGCTGGACGGCAACCCGGTGCCCGATGATCAGGACCGGGCCGAGGCGGAGGCGCAGGCCCGGAAGGTGGTGGACCGCTGGCTTTCCGTCACCGTCGGGCCCGGCGTGACCATGGACAATCTGTCCGAGGCGCGCTGGGGGGGGGGCGGTGGCTCGGCCTCCCCC
Source organism: Desulfovibrionaceae bacterium (assembly GCA_050255855.1). GTDB lineage: Bacteria > Desulfobacterota > Desulfovibrionia > Desulfovibrionales > Desulfovibrionaceae. Next base: position 9,748 of record JBFWIY010000028.1, on the reverse strand, counting down.
GGGGCTCGGGGGTTGCCGGGGTATCCGGGGGCCGGGGGAGGTTATGGATTGAGACCCGACGGAACCCCGAAGGGGAAGGGGTTTTTCGGGGAATTGTCCAGGCCTGACGGGAAGATTTCTACGGAACTGTCCATCGGCGTGGATTTCGACGGGGAAGAAACGCAGATTCCTCTCCTGGTGCCGACCCTCACCCGGGGGGAGATCGCGTCCGTGCTGTCCGGGAAAAAGCCTACGAAGCAGATCGTGGATAAGGCTGTTGCGCATGCCAAGATGCGCATGGCGCAGGGGAAATCTCCGTTCGCACAGGAAGGGGAACAGGTGCAGCCGCCCCCGATTGATCCTCCGGATGAGGTGCTTCAGGAACTCAAGACCAACGACAAGGTGACGGTGCGCAATAAAGAGACCGGGGAGGTCCTGACCTGGGTGAAGGACCCGGTGACGGGCACGCCCGTGCTCATGGGCCGCTAACAAGTAAACGGAGGTCGGGATGCCCTGGGAAGTGGTGTCGGACGAGGCGGCTCCGGGCGCGGGGACGAAGCCGGGGAAGGTCGGCGCGTGGGAGATCGTCGGGGGCGAGGCCACCGACGACGAGAAGTTGCAGGCCTACGTCGCGGCTTACAACCGCAACAACCCGGGCTCGCCCATCACCGTGAAGGACCTGCCGGACCGTGGCGGGTTCTTCGGCGGGGTCAGTGAACTGGCCCACGGCATCGGCTCGGCGGTGACGGACCAGTTCCCCGAGGACGTCGCCCGGGCCTGGCAGGGCGGGGACGTGCCCCTGGATGAGAAGAGCACCCGGGCCGGGCGGGTCATCGCGCAGCAGCGGAAGGACCGGGGCCGGACCGTGCTGTCGCGGCAGGTGGTCCTGGGGGACTGGTGGCACAAGTCGCTGTACGAGGGGCCGCAGTCCGTGGCCACCAGCGCGGCGGCGGGCGTCGGTGGCGGAGCCGTGGGCGGATCGGTTGGTGGTCCCGTGGGCGCGGTGGTCGGGGCGGGCGTCGGGTCCGGCGTGGCCTTCTACCGCATGGCCAAGAACCAGTTCCTGACCATGGTGCGGGACAAGGCCAAGGAGGCCGATGCGGACCTCACCGAGGCGCAATGGGCCGACATCCTCAAGGACGTGGACGACTCGGCCACGAAATACGGCCTGTGGGAAGCCGGACCCGAGGCCGTGAGCCAGGCCTTCACGGCCGGACTCTTCAAGGGCGTCGGGGGGAAGATTTTCGGGAAGATTCCCGGGTTCAAGGGCATTACCGAGAAACTGGCCAAGTCCGCCGTGGCCCGGGTGGGGGCCAAGTACGCGGCCGAGCTTGGCGAGGAGGAGGCCACCGAGTACGCCACCTACCTGGGGCAGGCCGGTATCGAGAAGGAGCACGGCCTGCGCGCCACGGACCCGAGCCTGGGCGAGTTCGTGCAGACCCAGGCCGGGCCCGTGGCCGTGGGGGCCGGGTTGCAGGGCGGCGCGTACCATCTGGTGGAGCGCATGCGCGGCGGCGGTGGCGCGAAACCGGCGGCGAAAGGCACCGCCACGCCCTGGGGCGTGGTGCGCGACGACGCCCAGGGGCCGGTGGACCTGACCGGGCAGGCCTCCGGGCCCGGGCCCGCCGCGGACTACTATTCCGAGGACGAAGTGGCGCGACGCTACGCGGATGCGCATTCGCCCTTCCCGCAGGCGCGCGACCTGCTGGCCATGCCCGACCCCGTGGTGACGCCCGGGCGTGCGGCCACGAAGCCCGAGGCCCCGGCTGCGCCCGGGTACCGCGCGGCCCCCGGATACAATGAGGACGAGGTGGCCCGGCGCTACGTGGACGAGCATTCGCCCTGGCCTGAGGCCAGCGGTCTGTTCGGCCTGCCCGATCCCGCGGTGACGCCCGGGCGTGCAGCCACGAAGCCCGAGGCCCCGGCTGCGCCCGGGTACCGTGCAGCCCCCGGATACAATGAGGACGAGGTGGCCCGGCGCTACGTGGACGAGCATTCGCCCTGGCCCGGGGCCAGGGGGCTGTTCGGCCTGTCCGACCCCGTGGTGACGCCCGGCCTGGCCGGGTATGGCGTCCGGTCGGAGGGGCGGCCCTTTTCGGCCGAGGAGCTGGCCCAGGTCGCGCCGCGCCAGGCTGCGCCCACGGTGACGCCCGGGCGCTGGGTGGTGGTGGACGCGGAGAAGAAGGCCGCGGCTCCCCGGCAGGCCACGGAACGCCCGGCGGCGGGGGCGACCGCGCGCCCCGTGATCTCGAAAAAGTCCAAGGCCTACGACGTCAATGTCCAGGACGACGGCGGCGGGATGCGCCCGGTTTCAGTGCAGGGCCGCCGGGTTACGGTTCCGGGGTACGAGGGATTCGACTTTTTCGTGCACCGGGGGGATGACGGCTGGACCGTCTCCGAGGCCGAAACCGGCTCCTGGATGGTGCGCAACCAGCCTACGCCGCAGCGGGCCTCCGAGATCCTGGCGTCCCGTCTGACGTCGATTGCCCCCGACGTGCTGCGCGCCCGGATCGCCTCGTGGCGCGAGCGGGCGGCGGCCCCGGCCGCCCCGTCTCCGGCCCCGTCTCCCGCTCCGTCCCCGTCTCCCGTCTCGGCCCCGTCTCCGGCCCCGGCCGCCACGGCCGAGCCGGGCCCGGCCGTGCGCATCGAACCCATTTCCGACAAGGCCTTCGTGGTGGCCGGTGACACCCGGCCGCACCGGGAGCGCCTGGGCCGCCAGGGACTGGGGGGACGCTGGATGCCCCGGAGGCAGGGGTGGATGTTCCCCTTGAGCCGCGAACCCGAGGTGCGCGCGGCCCTGGCCGACCTGCTGGGGGGCGCGCCGGAATCCCCGCGTGCGGTGGAGCCCGGGAACGCGGAGCCCGCCCCGGCCGCGGCGGTGTCCCGGGAGGTCGGCGCGGCCGGGGAGCCTCGCGTGGAGAAGATCCAGGGCGAAGGGGCGCAGGCCTCCGCGGCCGGATCGGCCGGTGCCGACCGGCTGGCCGCGCGCGTGGAGGCCCGGCTCGACGAAGGCAAGGCCTTTACCTGGCGGGATCTCAAGGCCTGGGCGGACGAGGACTTCGGCGGCACGCAGGCGGCCGGGGGGTGGAGCATCAAGCAGGCCTACGACGCCATGGAGCTGGGCGTGAACCGCTGGATCCGCCGCGACGGCGTGAACCCCGGGGCCCTGGACGCGGCCGGGGTCGAGGCCGAGGCGGCCAGGCTGGAGAAGGCCCTCAAGCTGATCCCCACCCAGACCCGGCGAACCGAGGGGATGCTGGAGTTCCAGCAGTTCTCCACCCCGCCGCACCTGGCCCTGGTGGCGGCCTGGGCCGGGAAGCCCTCGGCCCGGGATGTGGTGCTGGAGCCCTCGGCCGGGGTGGGCGGGCTGGCCGTGTTCGCCAAGAACGCCGGGGCGGAGGTCCACGTCAACGAGCTGGACCCGCGCCGCCGCGGCCTGCTCGCCCTCCAGGGCTTCGACGCCGTGACCGGCGAGAACGCCGAGCAGATCCACAACATCCTGCCCGACGAGGTGCGGCCCACCCTGGTGCTCATGAACCCGCCCTTTTCGGCCACCGCCGGGCGCAAGGCGGGCGAGCGCAAGACCCGCAACGTCACCCGCCACCTGGATCAGGCCCTGGAGCGCCTGGAGCCGGGCGGCAGGCTGGTGGCCATCCTCTCGGACGGGGCCGGAGCGGACAAGGCCGGGCTGGCCGACTGGTGGCGCGGGACGCGCGAGCGGTACGCCCTGCGCGCCAATGTCAGGCTGGACGGCCGCATCTACCGGAAGTACGGCACCAGCTATGACAACGTGCTGGTGGTCATTGACAAGACGGAACCGAGTGGCGATTATGTAAACATTGAAGCCAAGACCCTGGACGAGGCCGTCCAGGCGCTTCGGGAGGTGCGCGATGCCCGAATCGAACCGGAAGCCAGCGTCGCTGCCGCAGAACCGCGAGCCGGTGAACCAGTCCGCCCTGAAGGCCCTGAAGAAGGCCGGGGTGGAGTCGTGGCCGGGGAGCCTGCACGCCCTGCAACTGGCCAGTTGGGCCCTGGAGACGGGGAAGGTCAAGGACCGGGACGGGCGGCTGGCGGACTTCGTGGACGAACTGCTCAACCGGACGGAGCCGGAGCGGGCCATGGACCTGCTGACCGGCCGGTTCCTGGACGGGCAGGGCGAGTATCCCCTGTCGCTGAAGGGGAAGACTCCGGTGCAGGCGGCGGCCGGGGTGCTGGACGCCCTGGCGACCAGCCTGACGGCGCTCGACCCGATGTTTCTGAATCCGGACTCGGCGGCCTTCGCCCGGTAGACGAGCCTGGGCCCGCCTCCGGGGCCGCCTCCGAGGGTGCGCCCGAGGCCGGGCCCGTGGCCGTGGAGGCCGTGGAGCCCGGCGGCGACGCCGGGGGCGAGTTCACCGACTCCCTGTTCGAGGCCTACAGGCCTCAGCGCCTGCGCATCCCCGGGGCCAAACCCCATCCCACCCCGCTGGTGCAGTCCGCGGCCATGGCCGCGGTGGACCCGCCCGCGCCTCGCTACCAGCCGCATCTTCCCCGCCGTGTCGTCGAGTCCGGCGCGCTCTCCGAGGCGCAGCTGGAGCAGGTGGTCTACGCCGGTCAGGCCCACGCCGAACTGCTGCCGGGCGGCGAGCGGCGTGGCTACTTCGTGGGCGACGGCACGGGGGTGGGCAAAGGGCGCATCATTTCCGGCGTGATCCTGGACAACTGGAACCAGGGCCGGAAAAAGGCCGTGTGGATCTCGTTCAACTCCTCGCTCTACGAGGACGCCCGGCGCGACATGCAGGGGGTGGGCGACGATCCCGGCAAGGTGTTCCGTTTCTCGGACTACAAGCTCGGCGAGCCCGTGGGACGCAAGGAGGGAGTGCTCTTCACCACCTACGCCACCCTGCCGCAGATCGCCAAGGGCGTGACGCGCGGCCAGGATTTTGAGGGCGGGCGGCTGGACCAGCTCGTCCAGTGGCTCGGCCCGGACTTCGATGGCGTGATCGTGTTCGACGAGAGCCACAAGATGGGCAACGCCATCGAGATCGAGGTGGAGGGCGGCCGGGGCAAGAAGTTGCCCGCCCAGCAGGCCCTGGCCGGAGTGGACCTCCAGCAGCGTCTGCCGGGTGCGCGCGTCCTCTACGTCTCGGCCACCGCGGCCACGGAGCCCTCCAATCTCTCCTACGTGGAGCGGCTGGGGCTGTGGGGGCCGGGCACCACCTTCGACTCCAAGAGGCAGTTCGTGAGCGCCGTTCAGGCGGGCGGCGTGGCCAGCATGGAGCTGGTCTCCCGCGACCTCAAGGCCATGGGGGCCTACCTGGCCCGCACGCTCTCCTTTGACGGCGTGACCTATGAGCGCCTGGAGCACCCCTTCACCGAGCACCAGCACAAGGCCTACGACGAGTACGCCAAGGCCTGGCAGGTGGTGCTCAAGAACATCAACGACGCCATGGAGGAGACCGGGCAGAACGGCAACGCCCAGGCCAAGAGCGCGTCCATGAGCCTGTTCTGGGGCAATCACCAGCGGTTCTTCAACCAGGTGCTCACCAGCATGAGCATGCCCTCGGTGCTCAAGGCCATGCGCGCGGACCTGGACGCCGGGCGATCCGTGGTGGTGCAGCTCGTCAACACCAACGAGGCCGCCCAGGAGCGGGAGCTCAACCGCGCCGCGAGCGCGGGCGAGGACCTGGTGGGCCTGGACATCACCCCGCGCCAGATGCTCCTTGAGTACCTGACCAAGGCCTTTCCGGTGAACCAGTTCGAGGAATACGTCGACGAGGACGGCAACACCCGGTCCAGGCTGGCCCGGGACGCCGACGGCAACGCCGTGGTGAACCGGAAGGCGGCGGAGATGCGCGACCGGCTGGTGGAGCGCCTGCAACTGCTGCGGGTGCCGGGCAATCCCCTGGACATGATCGTGGAGGAGTTCGGGCCCCGGCAGGTGGCCGAGATCACCGGCCGCAAGCGGCGCGTGGTGGACGGCCGCGAGGAGCGGCGCGGTCCGGCCGTGACCGCTCACGAGGCTCAGGACTTCATGGACGGCAAGCGCCGCGTGCTGGTGTTCAGCCAGGCCGGAGGCACCGGACGCAGCTACCATGCGGACCGGAGCGCCGGGAACCAGCAGCAGCGCGCCCACTACATCCTCCAGGCCGGTTGGCGGGCCGATGCGGCCACCCAGGGCCTGGGGCGGACCCATCGCTCCAACGAGGCGCACCCGCCCGTCTACAAGCTGGTGACCACGGATCTCAGGGGCCACAAGCGCTTCACCAGCTCCATCGCCCGCCGCCTGGACCAGCTCGGGGCCCTGACCCAGGGGCAGCGCCAGACCGGCAGCCAGGGGCTGTTCAGCGCGACCGACAACCTGGAGAACGACCTGGCGCAGCGGGCCCTCGTGTCCCTGTGCCAGGACATCTATTCCGGGCGGGTCGCGGACATCCCGCTGCGGCGCTTCCAGGACGAGGCGGCCATTTCCCTGGAGAAGGAAGAGAACGGCATGGTGCGGTTCAACCCGCCGCCCATCAAGCAGTTTCTCAACCGGCTGCTCTCTCTCACGGTGGACTTCCAGAATACGGTGTTCGACGCCTTCGAGCATCGCCTGCGCATGGCCTACGAGCAGGCCGAGGCGGCTGGCACCCTGGACAAGGGTGTGGAGACGCTGGACGCCGAGCGCGTGGACGTGACCGGAGACGAGGTGGTGCATACCGACGCCCGCACCGGGGCCGAGACGCATGTTCTCAAGCTCAAGGTGACGCGCAAGCGCGGCCTGCGGACGTTCCGGGAATTCATGGGCGTCAATCCCTCGCCCGGGGGCTGGTATCGCAACGCCACCTCCGGCCGGGTCTACGCCGCCTACGCCAACGGCACCACGCAGGACGAGGCGGGCCGGGTGCAGGGGAAATGGATGCTGCTGGGGGTGAACCCGGACGGCCGGACCAAGGTGACGGACGACCGACTGGCCGAACGCTACGAGAAGGTGGACGTGCCCACGGCCGAGCGGGCGTGGGACAAGACCTATGCCGAGGAGCCCAAGACCGCGGAGGAGGAGCGGTACCTGGTCACGGGCCTGCTGCTGCCGGTGTGGGAGCACATCAAGGGGCGGCCCAACGTCTACCGGCTGCGCGACAGTTCCGGTCGACGCCACCTTGGACGTCTGCTCACCCGGGACCAGTACCAGGCCACGCGGGAGGCCCTGGGCATGGGGCGCGATGTGCCGAAATACTCCGGGGCCGAGGCGGTCAGGGCCGTGCTGGCCGGGAACAAGATCACCCTGCGGGACGGCTTCGTGGTCGCGCCCGCCCGGGTGAGCGACGAGAAGCGGCTGGAGGTGACGGGCGACCCCGTGGCGTTCCGCCTGGACACGCTCAAGAAATACGGCGCGTTCACGGAGGTCATCGCCCACCGGCTGCGGGTGTTCGTGCCCACGGGCAGGAAGGGGGCGGCGTTCTTCGACGCCATGCTGAAGGATCACCCCATCGTGCGCGAGGAGTCCGCGGACGATTCCGCCCCGGGGGATGCCCATTTCTCGGTACCGGGACGCAAGGCCCGGAGCCCCATGAGCGCCAACAAGGTGCGCGGGGCCATCCAGGATATGCAGGCCCGGGCGAAGAAAGCCCGGCCCGTGGAGGTGGTGGACACCTTCGCGGGGCTGCCGCGGCGCATCAGGAGCCAGGCCCGCAAGCAGGGCGTGGAGACCATCGACGGCGTGTACGACGCCCACGAGGGCAAGGTCTGGCTGGTGGCCGACGCCATTCCGGACCGCGCCCGGGCCCAGGCCATCTGGCTGCACGAACAGTGCGCGCACCGGGGCCTGCGCGGCCTGCTGGGCGATGACGCCCGGCGGCTCGACCGGCTCCTGCGCCGGGTCTACGAGTCCGTGGACCGGGCCGAAATGCGCGGCATTGCGGACCTGCACGGCCTGGATCTCCGGGACAGGCGGCAGCAACTGGAGGCCGCCGAGGAGTACCTGGCCAGGCTGGCCGAAAAGGTCCGGCTGGACGAGGTGCTGGCCCCGGCCGAGCGTCGCGCCTGGCAGAAGGTGGTGGACTTCATCAAGGAGGTCCTGTCCGCCTTCGGGGTGCAGACCCGGCTCACGGATCAGGAGATCGGCGACCTGGTGCGGGACGCGGCCTTCTGGACCTTCGAGGGCAGGACGGGCCGGGCGGACCCGAGCCTGGCCCACGACCTGGCCGAGTGGGGCCGTCAGCTTGCGGAGCGGGCGGCCGGTGGGCAGGCCGAGCGCCGCATTCTCCGGGTGGGCGACCTCCCGGACGTCTACCGGCGGCTCGGCCTGCCGGATCTTCCGCTGGTGATGACCGGCCGCAAGCTGCTGCTGGCGCAGCGGGAGCACGGACTTTCGGCCGAGGACTTCCGGCGGCTCCCCGAGCTGCTGGACGCGCCCGTACTGGTGATGGATTCCGCCACGCTGGGCGGGACCTGGGCGGTGGTCCTGGATCGCCGCGACGGCCAGGGGCGGCCTCTGGTGGCCGCGATCCATCCCGACGCGCGCGTGGGGCGCGTCAAGTCGAACGTGGTGGCCAGCGTGTACGGCAAGGACGGTTTTGACGCCTGGGTGGCGTCCGCCGTGGCGGAGGGGAGGGTCCGGTTCTGGGACAAAAAGAAATGCGCCGCGTACTTGGACGACAGGTCCCGGCTCCAGTTGCCGGGGGTGGCCAAGTCGCAGCGCGTTTCGAAGACCAAGCTACTCACCGCCGCCGACGTTGTCAAGCGCGATCCGGACGTGAAGTTTTCCGTGCCCGCGGCCGGGGAGGACCCGGCCCTGGATTCGGCCCTGGGCAAGATCGGCACGGCCGGGGAGACCCTGGCCGGGCGGTTCGCCGGGCTCAAGGACCGGCTGCGCGCCACCTGGGAGCAGGGCGTGTTCGACCGCTTCGCCGGGCTCAAGGCCCTGGACCGCGAGGCCGGGGTGCGGGCCTACGAGGATTCGGCCTACGTGGCCGCGCGCATGACCACCTCCCTGGCGGACCAGGTGACGGCCATGCTGGAGCACGGTGCGCCGGTCTGGCGCGACGGGGCCGTGGATGTGGACGGCGTGGGGCAGGGCCTGTTCAAGGCCTTCGAGCCCGTGGCCGGAGAACTGGACCGCTGGTGCGCCTGGATGGTGGGGATGCGTGCGGCCAAGCTGGCGGCCGAGGGGCGCGAAAACCTGTTCGACGCGCGGGAGATCGAGGCCCTCAAGGGGCTCAACGCCGGGCGCGAACAGGAGTACGCCCGGGTCTGGGCCGACTACGTGCGCTTCAAGAACAAGGTGCTGGATTTCGCCCAGGAGGCGGGCGTCATCGACCCCGAGGGTCGCGCCCTGTGGGAGCACGACGAATACATCCCCTTCTACCGGGTGGCCGAGGAGGGCGGCGTCACCGGCCCGCGCGGGAAGAAGGGACTGGCCAACCAGTATTCGGGCATCCGCACCCTCCAGGGCGGCACGGCCAACCTGGGCGACCCCTTCGAGAACATCCTGCGCAACTTCACCCACCTGCTGGAAGCCGCGGTGAAGAACCGGGCCATGGAGCTGGCCATGCGCAACGCCGAGACCTGCGGCGTGGCCGCGGAGGCCGGGCTCAAGTGGGAGGCCGTGAAGCTTCAGGCCGGGGCCATGCAGCAGGCCCTGCGCAAGGTCTTCGGCGACAAGGATGCGGTGTGGCCCATGAACGAGGCCATGCGGCGCAGCCTCCAGACCGTGTTCCGGCTGACCCGGCCCACGGACAAGGACGTGGTGCACGTGCTCCGGGACGGCAGGCCGGTCTATTACCACGTGAGCGACCCCCTGCTGCTG
>JBFWIY010000027.1:0-12882 GCA_050255855.1 Desulfovibrionaceae bacterium | reverse complement strand
CGCGCCGATGGTCTCGGCCAGGTCCGGCGGGGGCGGGGTCCCCTGGGCGGCGGCCCGGGCCGAGAGCTCCCGGGCCAGGCGCAGGGTCTCGGCCACGGTGGCGCTCAGTTCGGGCTCCTCCGCCCCGCGTTTGCCGCGGGACCGGCTCCGCCCGGGGGACGCGGCCGCCGGTTCCCCGGCCTGGTCCGCCCCATCCGACGCCGCATGGCCGCGCCCGGACCTCTGCCCAAAGGCGATGGCGGGCCGGGCGCCGTTGAGCGGGCGCGGCCCGGCCCGGCCCGAGGACGGAGGGGGCGAGGACAGAACGCCCGGCCCCGGGTCGTCCGGGTCGTACCCCGGGGCGTCCCCCGGGTCATAGCCCGGGTCATGGCCCGAGCCGTCGGCCTCGGGCGGCGGGACCTCCTCCAGCCCGGCCGGGCGGCCGTGCTCGGCCTCGTGGGCGGCCAGGACCTCCAGGAACGCCGCGCCGAAACGCTCCAGCTTGATGCGGCCCACGCCCGAGCAGCGGGACAGCTCGGCCTCGTTGCGCGGCCGCAGACGCACCATCTCCAGCAGGGTCTTGTCGGAAAATACCGCGTAGGGCGGGACGTTCAGGTGTTGCGCCAGGCCCAGCCGCTTGGCCCGCAGGGCCTCCCAGAGCGTCTCGGCCTCGGCCCCGTGCAGCTCGAAGTCCCCATCGGCCCGCTTCAGGGCCCGGGCCAGGGTCCGGTCCGCGGCGCGCTTGCGCCCCCGCGTCCGCTCGCGCGGCGGCTCCAGGCGCAGCCGCACCTCGCGCCGCCCCTTCAATATCTCCCAGCTCGCCGCGTTGAGGCTCAGGCCGCCGAAGCCCTGGAGGTCCAGGTCCACCAGGCCCGCGGCGACGAGCTGGCGATAAAAGGACATCCACTGCCGGGCGTCGTACTCCCCGCCGATGTTCCAGGTGCTCACCCGGTGGTGGCCGCGCTCCTGCACCTTGGGGGTCTCGTGGCCGGTGAGCACGTCGGCCAGATGGGCCGGGCCGAAGCACTGGCCCGTGCGGAACACGCAGGACAGCGCCTTCTGGGCCGCCTCCAGGCCGTCGATGGTCTCGGGCGGGTTCAGGCAGTTGTCGCAGTTGCCGCAGGGCGCGATGGACTCGCCGAAATGGGCCAGGAGCACCTGGCGGCGGCACCCGGCCGCCTCGCAGAACCCGAGCATGCCCGAGAGCTTGCGCTGCTCCAGGCGCTTGTGCTCCTCGTCCGCCTCCGAGCCGTCGATGAGCCCGCGCAGCCGGACGATGTCGCCCAGGCTCCAGAGGAGCAGGGACTCGGCGGGCAGGCCGTCGCGCCCGGCGCGGCCGGTCTCCTGGTGAAAGGCCTCCAGGCTCTTGGGCGGGTCCAGGTGGGCCACGAAGCGCACGTTGGGCTTGTCCACGCCCATGCCGAAGGCCACCGTGGCCACCATGACCACGCCCTCCTCGCGCATGAAGCGCTCCTGGTTGCGGGCGCGCTCGGCCGGGCCGAGCCCGGCGTGATAGGGCAGGGCCGGGATCCCGGCCGCGGCCAGGGCCTCGGCCGTGCGCTCCACCTCCTTGCGCGTGGTCCGGTACACGATGCCCGCCGCGCCCCCGAACCCGTCGCGGATGAAGGCCAGGAGCTGGCGAACCGCGTTGTCCTTGGGCCGCACGGTGTAGCGGATGTTGGGCCGGTCAAAGCCCGTGGCGAAGACCTCGGCGTGGTCCAGGCGGAGGTTGCGCAAAATGTCGTCGCGGGTGGGGCCGTCGGCCGTGGCCGTGAGCGCCAGGCGCGGCACGCCCGGGAAGCGCTCGGCCAGCACCGAGAGCCCCAGGTACTCGGGCCGGAAGTCGTGGCCCCACTGGGACACGCAGTGGGCCTCGTCGATGGCGAAGAGCGCGATGGGCATGCGCTCCAGCCAGTCCAGGAACCCCGGGGCCAGCAGCCGCTCCGGGGCCACGTAGAGCAGGTCCAGCTCCCCGGCCTCCGCCCGGCGGCGCGCGGCGAAGGCCTCGCTCCCGGTGACCCCGGAGTTGAGGCAGGCGGCCCGCGCGCCCATCTGCGCCAGGCCCTGCACCTGGTCCTGCATGAGCGCGATGAGCGGCGAGACCACCACCCCCACCCCGGGCCGGATCATGGCCGGGATCTGGTAGCACAGGCTCTTGCCGCCGCCCGTGGGCATGAGCACGAGAGCGTCGCCCCCGCCGAGCACGTGGGCGATGACCTCGGCCTGACGGCCCAGGAAGCGGTCGTAGCCGAATATATCCTTGAGGATGCGTGCGGCGCGCTGCATGGGAACGTCTCCTGCCCAACGTCCTACAAGAGATCCCGCCGGTTGTCAGGGCCGGGCGCGGTCATTTCGCCCCCCCGGGGCGGCGGACCGAAATCGACGACCAACCGTCTCCCCGGCTTGCCTTTTTCCCGGCCCTCTGAAACATTCCCCCCATGCCCGCCCCGCCCCGCGACCCGCACGAACTCTCCAAGCGCCTGGCGGCGTCCAGGAAGCCGGACCACCGCACGCGCAATGCGGCCATCGCCCTGGCCATGGTGATCCTCGGCCTCATGGCCGCCGCCCTGTTCTTCGGCACGCGCAACCCGCTCAAGATGATGTCCGCCGTGACCGAGAGCGTGTTCCTGCGCAAGATCGTCTACACCGGCGCCCTCAAGGAGCCGGACCTCCGCCTGCCCCCGGACCAGCTCGCCCGCCTGAACGCCGCCCTGGACCTGTACACCAAGCAGGTGAAGCAGATCCGCATCTGGGCGGAAAAACAGGACTCCTACGCCCCCATGCGGCCGGGCACCGAGCTGCGCTTCCAGGTGACGGTGCTCACGCGCCAGGGCGAGGAGATCAAGTCCGTCATGACCCGGGCCACCCAGGGCGAATTCGTGGAGCGCCTGCTCTGGCGGCTCAAGGAGGACGCCTCCCGCTTCCTGGACTACAAGAAGCTGCACGAAAAAGCGCCCGTCGGGTCCTTCACCAACACCATGTAGCCCCCCCCGGCCCGGCCCGGAGGGAGCGGCCCGGAGGGAGCGGCCGCCCGCCTCCCGTGAAGTATGCCGACATACTCCACGGGAATTTCCGTTCACGCCCCGAAGGAACCCCGCCCGGAGGGCCAGAAATCCCCGCGAACCCGCTCGGGCCGCCCCCTGCCGCCGGTCCCGGCCGATTCCATTGGACTCCCGGAAACAAATGCCGTACAAGAGCCTCGCCGCGCCCTCTCGGGCGCGCGACGGAGGGCTTCCCGCGCCATGGACACCAGCAAAATCCGCAATTTCAGCATCATCGCCCACATCGACCACGGCAAATCCACCCTGGCCGATCGCATCCTGGAGATCACCGGGCTGGTGAGCGAGCGCGAGAAAAAGGACCAGTACCTGGACCGCATGGACCTGGAGCGCGAACGCGGCATCACCATCAAGGCCCAGACCGTGCGCATCCCCTACACCGCGCCCGACGGCCAAAAGTACATCCTGAACCTCATCGACACCCCGGGCCACGTGGACTTCTCCTACGAGGTCTCCCGGTCGCTGGCCGCCTGCGAAGGGGCCCTGCTGGTGGTGGACGCCACCCAGGGCGTGGAGGCCCAGACGCTGGCCAACGTCTACCTGGCCCTGGACCACGACCTGGAGATCATCCCGGTCCTGAACAAGATCGACCTGCCCAGCGCCGAGCCCGAGCGCGTGGCCAAGGAGATCGAGGACGTCATCGGCCTGGACACCAGCCACGCCGTGGCCGTGAGCGCCAAGAAGGGCCTCGGCGTGCCCGAGGTGCTGGAGCGCATCGTGGACTTCCTGCCGCCGCCCAAGGGCGACGCGGACGCCCCGCTCAAGGCCCTGATCTTCGACTCCTGGTACGACTCCTATCAGGGCGTGGTGGTGCTCTTTCGGGTGCTGGACGGGACCCTGACCAAGGGCGACCGCATCCAGATCTTTTCCTCCAAGCGCCAGTTCGAGGTCACCAAGCTGGGCGTGTTCGAGCCCGACGACAAGGAAGTGCGGACCCTGGGGCCGGGCGAGGTGGGCTACCTCTGCGCGGCCATGAAGGAGCTGGGCGACGCGCCCGTGGGCGACACCGTCACCAAGCCGGACAACCCCACGCCCACGCCCTTCCCGGGCTTCAAGAAGATCAAGCCCATGGTCTTCGCCGGGCTCTACCCGGTGGAGCCCTCGGAGTACGAACCCCTCAAGGCCGCCCTGGAGAAGCTCAACCTCAACGACGCGGCCTTCTCCTTCGAGCCCGAGACCTCCCGGGCCCTGGGCTTCGGGTTCCGCTGCGGGTTCCTGGGCCTGCTGCACATCGAGATCATCCAGGAGCGCCTGGAGCGCGAGTTCCAGGCCAAGCTCATCACCACCGCGCCCTCGGTCATCTACAAGGTGACCACCACCGCGGGCGAGGAGATGGACATCGACAACCCGAGCAAGCTGCCCGAACCCACGGAGATCGCGGCCATCCGCGAGCCCTACGTGCGCGCCGAGGTCCACGTGCCCAACGAGTACGTGGGCTCCGTGCTCCAGCTCTGCGAGGAGAAGCGCGGCATCCAGAAGAACATGCGCTACGCCACGAGCACGCGCGTCATCATCACCTACGAGATGCCCTTCGCCGAGATCATGTACGACTTCTTCGACAAGCTGAAGTCGAGCACGCGCGGCTACGCCTCCCTGGACTACGAGATCATCGACTACCGCGAGGCGGACCTGGTGAAGCTGGACATCCTCATCAACACCGACCCGGTGGACGCCTTCTCCACCATCGTGCACCGCGAGAACGCGGAGCGCATCGGCCGGAGCCTGGCGCTCCGGCTCAAGCGCAGCATCCCGCGCCAGCTCTTCGAGGTGGTCATTCAGGCGGCCATCGGCCGCAAGATCATCGCCAAGGAGCGGGTGGCCCCCTTCCGCAAGGACGTCATCGCCAAGTGCTATGGCGGCGACATCTCGCGCAAGCGCAAGCTCCTGGAAAAACAGAAGGAAGGCAAGCGCCGCATGCGCCGCATGGGCAACGTGGAGATCCCCCAGGAGGCCTTCCTGGCCGTGCTCAAGGCCTCGGAGGAGTAGGCCCGGGCCCGCGGCGGCCGGGCCGGGCGCATCCCGCTCCCGGTTTTGCCTTGCGTCCCGCGCCGCCATGGGGCACCATCCCCCCCGGGCGTTCGCCCGCTCCGACGCCCGCCCACCCCGTCAACCCCCAAACGCCCCGAAGAGCCATGCCCAAAGCCAAGAAGCAACGCAGCCCGCTCCGTGAATGGACCGAAGCCATCCTGGTGGCCCTGATCCTGGCCCTGTTCATCCGCACCTTTTTCGTACAGGCCTTCAAGATCCCGTCCGGGTCCATGCTGGAGACCCTCCAGATCGGCGACCACCTGCTGGTGAACAAACTGGCCTACGACGTGCGCCTGCCCAAGGTCTTCGGCCGGGTGGGCCAGGCCACGGACTTCCTGGACCTGTTCCTGGACACGGCCCACGGCGTGCGCCTCTTCGACATCTCCGACCCCAAGCGCGGCGACATCATCGTGTTCGAGTACCCGCAGAACCCGTCGCAGGACTTCATCAAGCGCATCATCGGCCTGCCGGGCGAGACCGTGGAGATCCGCGACAAGGTGGTCTACATCAACGGCGAGCCGATGCAGGAGCCCTACACCCGGTTCGTGGATCCGAACATCGAGTGGGGCCCGCGGGACAACTGGGGTCCCAAGCAGGTGCCCGACGGGTGCTACTTCTGCATGGGCGACAACCGCGACGAGTCGCGCGACAGCCGGTTCTGGGGCTTCGTGGACCGCGGGGCCATCGTGGGCAAGGCCATGGTCTTCTACTGGTCCTGGGATTCCGAGAACTTCCGCCCGCGCTGGAACCGCATGTTCCACCTCGTGGGCCACGCCCCCGCGCCGGAGGAATAGCCGCAGGCCACACGGCGCGGCAGGATCGAAGACTGGCCGGTTGACAGCGCAGGGCGGATCGGGATAGGCGGGAATTTCCCGTCGCGGCAATCCTGCTTGCCTTTTTGGCCCAAGACTCGCATAAATAAGACGCCGGGCACTTTTGTCCCGCCCAAGCCCCGGGAGGGCCTCATGGTCCAGCCCATGCCGGCAGAGTTGGCGGCTTTCAATGAGATCATTGACGATCTCAACGAACTCACCACGCGCAACCCCAGCGAGTTCCTGCTGCATCGGAAGCTGAAGGAACTGGAAGATCGCGCCAACGCATTGACGAAGACCGACCTCGCCTATGGTTTCTCCGCCTTGGGCAGCATCGCCGCGGCCCGGCAGGATATCCAGGCGATGCATAAGAATCACCGCAAGTCCCTGCAGTACGGTTCCAATCTGGTGTTTCAAAGGAACTATGCCATTTCCATCTGGAAATGCGGGCAACCGGAAGCCGCCGTCACGTACGCCATGGAACTTTTCGAAAAGAACCCGACAGACGTACTCTTGGTCGACCATCTCGCCTGGATTTCCTTCGAACTCGGCGACGAGAAGGCCTACCTGCGCTTCGCCTCGCTCTACCGCGACCTGACGAAGCAGGACCACGAGTCCTGGTCGGCGTACCAGGAGGAGCGGACGGAAATCCAGAGACTCTCCCGCCAGTGCGCCGGGGCCACCGCATGCGCCTGCGCCCGGGCGGATCGGTGAGATGTATCAGGTCGGCGACGTCGTCTTTGCGCTGTTTCGCTTTCAGGAAGGCGACGAGACCAAGGAGCGCCCGACCCTGGTCCTGATCGCCGACCTTCCGGCCGACACGGCCCTGGTCTGCATGATCACGACGAAGTCCCAGCGGTTCGACACCTGCCTCGAACTCACGCCCGACGACTTCCTCTTCGGGGCCATGAACGAATGGCCCAGCTATGTGCGCCCCTATCGCGTGGCCACCATCTGCACCTCGGAAATCCGCCGAAAACTCGGCCAGGCCAAGCCGGAATTCGTCGAGAAGGTTCGTGGCATGCTCATCAAGCGACTTGCCGCCAGCTGATCCCCCCGCCGCAGCGATTTTCCCCCGCCCCCCTTGTCCCGACGTCCCGCGGTTCCTGACAACTTGCTTGAATTAAATAACTAAAGGCGTTTCACCCCACGCCGCCCCGCCGCTTCCCGGAGCCCCGGGCCGCCCGGGGAGGCCCGGCCGGCGCGGACCCACGGCGCAACCAGCCGCCTGCCCTTGCACTTTTTACTTGCCTGAGCGCGGGCGGCTGTGGCATGGAGGCTTCAGGCGGACCCAACCGTCCGCCCCCGCGTATGTCAGACGCCTCAATACCAATACTTATCTTGCTTGTCGGGCTGGTGTTCGCCCTGCGTCCGTGGCTGGCCAAGGTCATGCACGGCAGAGTCGCTGCGCTCTGCTCCCGGGGGGGGCACCTGGCGGACGAACCCTTTGTGCAGTGCGTGCGCCGCAACGAGGTGGACGTGGTCCGGGCGGTGCTGGAGCGCTGCCAGACCTTCAACGCCGACCTCACGGACGAGCACGGCAACACGCCCCTGCGCTACGCCCTGGAGAACCGCAGCTTCGAGATGTGCAAGCTGCTGCTCCTGGCCGGGGCCGAGGTGAACGTGCGCTGGCCCGACGGGACCACGCCGCTCTCCCTGGCGCGCGCCCGCAACCTGGAAGAGATCGCCATCCTGCTGCTCCACTACGGGGCCGTGGAGTCCGGCGAGGCCGAGGCCGCCCCGGCCGACGGCGAGGGCGCAAGCGGGCTGGATTCCCTGGACGGCGAGGCGGCCCAGCGGGCCTGATCCCCTGATTCCGGGCCGCGCGGCCCGGCCATCCGAAAACGCCCCGGGCCCGGTTCGCCGGGCCCCCTATTTTTGGGCCGCCCCCCAGACGAACCGGAAGTCGCAATGGTCCGCGCCCGCGGCCAGGGTGTTGGGCCGCACCAGCTCCAGGCGGTCGCAATAGCCCTTGGCGAAGGGCGCGTCGCGGATGCAGGAGAGCGTGCGCACCAGCTCCGGGGGCAGGTCCATGTCCCGGTAGGCCTCGGCATAGGCGCAGCGGACCACGTCAAAGGTCAGTTCGGTCCGGGTCAGCTTCAGGTTGGCCACGTCCAGGGCCCCGGAGCCCTTCCAGCGCTCCACGATGGTGGCGAAGTGCTTCAGGCTCGGGCCGCCCTTGGGCGCGGTCTGGGCGAACTGCCGCCCGGCGGCGAAGGCCAGGCGCTCCAGGGTGCGCCGCAGCACCATCATGGCCGCGTCCGGGCCCTGCATCTCCCGCACGGTGCGGTGCATCTCCGCCAGGGCCGAGGCCTCCACGCGCCGCATCTCCAACATGTCCATCGCCATGTTCGCCTCCATGATGGCGTTCCCTTTCCCCCGGGGGCAGGGCCGGATCGAGACCGCATCGGGCCCGGTCCGGGTCCGACCCTATTCCGGCCCTAGCGCGAATCCGGGCTTTTGCCAAGAAATTCCGGCCTTGCACCGGGGCTCAAAAGCGCATAGCACCTTGTCTATGCCCGCCATTTTTCGCCCCGAAGCCCTGCCCGGAGTCCGCTCGTGATCGCCCGCGTGCACACCGCCGCCCTGCTGGGCGTGGACGCCCTGGCCGTGGAGCTGGAGGCTGACCTGCGGCGCTCGGGCATCCCGGCCTTCATGCTCGTGGGCCTGCCGGACTCGGCCGTGCGCGAGGCCAAGGAGCGCGTGTTCGCGGCCCTGAAGAACGCCGGATTCTCGCTCCCCCCCTCGCGCATCACCGTGAACCTGGCCCCGGCGGACCTGCGCAAGGAGGGCTCGGGCTTCGACCTGCCCCTGGCCCTGGGCCTGCTCGGCGCGGCCGAGGTCCTGCCCCAGTCCAGCCTGGACGGCTGGTTCTGCCTGGGCGAGGTCTCGCTCTCCGGCGAGCTGCGCCCCGTGCCCGGGGTGCTGCCGCTGGCCCTGCTGGCGCGCGAGCGCGGGGCGCGCGGGGTGCTGGTGCCCGAGGCCAACGCGGCCGAGGCCGGGCTGGTGGAGGGCATCGAGGCGGTGGGGGCCGCCACCCTGGGCGAGCTGGCGGGCTTTCTGCTCGGCCGGACCCACATCGAACCCGCGCACGCCGACCCGGCCGCCCTGCTGGCCGCCGGGAGCGGGCCCGAGGCGGGGCCCGCCGCGTTCTGCGGCCTGGACTTCGCCGACGTGAAGGGCCAGGACCACGCCAAGCGCGCCGTGGAGATCGCCGCGGCAGGGGGACACAACCTGCTCTTCACCGGCCCGCCCGGCGCGGGCAAGACCATGCTCGCCCAGCGCATCCCCACGGTGCTGCCGCCGCTGACCTTCGAGGAGGCCCTGGAGGTCACCAAGGTCTATTCCGTGGCCGGGGAGCTGCCGCGCGGCGCGGCCCTCATCGCCCGCCGCCCCTTCCGCAGCCCGCACCACACCATCTCCGACGTGGGCCTGGCCGGGGGCGGCCGCACCCCGCGGCCGGGCGAGGTCAGCCTGGCCCACCGCGGCGTGCTCTTCCTGGACGAGCTGCCCGAGTTCCAGAAGAGCGCCCTGGAGGTCCTGCGCCAGCCCCTGGAGGACGGCCGGGTGTCCATCTCGCGCTCGCTCGTCACCCTGGAGTATCCGGCGCGCTTCATGCTCGTGGCGGCCATGAACCCCTGCCCCTGCGGCTGGTTCACGGACCCGCACCACGTGTGCACCTGCGCCCCGGCCGCGGTGCAGCGCTACCAGGCGCGCATCTCCGGCCCGCTGCTGGACCGCATCGACCTCCAGGTGGAGGTCCCGGCCGTGCCCCACGAGGATCTGCGCCGGGCCCGGGGCGGGGTGGACTCGGCGACCATGCGGGCGCGGGTGGCCGCGGCCCGGGCCGTGCAGGCGGCGCGCTACGCGGGCGATGCGGGCCCGGACGCGGCCGCCGATGCGGCCCGAAATCCGGTCCGGAATCCGGCTCTGGCCCAGGGCATGACCAACGCCCAGCTGGCGGGCGCGGCCCTGGAGCGGCACTGCGCCCTGGACGCGGCCGGGCACGAATTCCTGGGCGCGGCGGTGCGCCGTCTGGGTCTCTCGGCCCGGGCCTACACGCGGATCCTGCGCATCGCCCGGACCATCGCGGACCTGGAGGCCGCCGAAGCCGGCCGCCCCGAGGCCCCGCCGCTCGGCGTCATCCACCTGGCCGAGGCCGTGAACTACCGGAGCCTGGACCGCGGGGCCTAAATAGCCTTTGAAATTGCGAGGGGAGGAGATGCAATCTCAAGACGCCATCAATTGGGGGCTCTTTCTAGGTGAGCGCAAGCACATCAAAGAAAGGCTTGGAAATGAAACTTGGATTATCGCCTACCAATCATCCATATGCAAGGAGCAGCATCTCGCATGGTACTGTGGCCTAATCAACAGCGAACGAGTATCGAGCGCATTGCAGACAGCCAACTGGGAACTGATGATCGGAGACGGCTTTCCTGGGTGTTGCCAAACGACCGTCGCCCAAACATCAACCGTTAAGTATGACCGTTTCGGTTTTTCTGATGCCGAGCCGTTAGTATTTCTTCGCGATTTCAATGGATTTGCAGAGAACTACCCCGATCTTAACGAAGAGTTCCGTTTCTTCCACAATCTATACTACAATAAAAAAAGCAACGAATATGTAAAATTCGACCATTCTGGAGAACCATACCCTGTGGTCCGCTTTGATGGCGGTACAGTCCTTATCCGATTAAGAGAGATCCGGCAGTTTCTTTCTGTAAAGGAAGCCCATCTGGCGATTTACTTCGACCACACCAGATGGAGCAATATTGACGTCGATTCTATTCCAGAAAACGCACGCAGAGATTCACATAAAGATGACATGACATATTATGAATTTATGATCAGCTCCGACCTTTATGACCTTGATGGATACACAGCAATCTCATCAATTATCGGCAAAAAATTCATCCCCCCCTTCCCAAAATCAAAATCGGGGATTTGGCCCTACAATACAACCGAGGGGAAAAGTTTTGAGGATTTCATAATCAAAGAAGATTCCGAAGGACGACCTATAAAGCATAGCTGCGATCCAAGTATCCTCGCCAACCTTTTTGGTGCCAACGAAAATGCACCCAGCTATTTAACACCTGTACACTTTAAGCGTGAAGTATTACAAAAGTACTACGGCAACCCAGAACGTTATTCCGTAGCTGATGGTATATTACGTTGTGGGACACTGTGGATGATCAGGATTGACAATCAGCGAGAAGACGTCGTTATCGTATTTCTTGGGGATCTTGGTCGAGATCTTCCTGTATCAGAGCAAACATACTGGAAAGCATTCAATATTTCTCCAGTCGGGAATCTAAGTGAAACTCAATACCGCAGAAGCTTCATGGCAGAATTTTGTGATCCAGAGGGGAAAGATTTGTTATTCAAGCAAAAATACCAACAGCTTAACACGGCATGGGAGCAGGCCAACGGGTGGGCACTCTTTCACCAACTCGAAGAAGGAGATGCTCATTTTTTTCAAAACCTTCGCCTACCGTTAACTAACAGTCAAAGCGAACTAGACTCGCAACTTCTTGCTTTAACAAAATCTACCATCGACTCGCTAAACGAAAAAGAGATATCCGCTCGCATTGAAAAGTCACCTTCGGACGCAAAAGGAATAATGAAATTTTCTATATTCTTGCACGATAATGGCTTTACAGACTATCAAGACGGAATTGATACCCTTAAACTAATTCAGGGATTGCGTTCGACTGGAGTTGCGCATTTAAAAGGCAGCAACTATGAAAAGTTAAGCGCCAGGTCCGGCCTGAATGATCAGGAATTCATTCCATTCTTTGCAGCCATACTAGATGCGTTGATTCACTTTATGGACAATCTCAGGCATCAGCTTGGCAGCCGCAAACGCTGATCCTGCCGCGTGCCCCCGGGAAAAACGAAACGGCCCGCCGCCGCAAAGCGGCAGCGGGCCTGGTCGAGGCGAAACGGCGGCCGCGCCGGAGGATCAGGCGCAGCCGGACGCCCTATTGGGGTTCGTAAAAGCAGCGCTTGGGGGAGTGGGCCTTGCCCGCGGCCACCAGTTGCTTGATGGCCGCGGAGACCTCCTTGGAATCCACGCCCAGGGCCTTGGCCACGTCGCCGGGACGCACGGGCTTGCCCGCCGCGCGCATCGCCTGAAGCACCTTCGCCTGCATGATCGCCTCCAATGTCTTTTTAGGAATTATTACTGATAGGATTCCCTCTTGTCAACCGCTCCCCGGACAGGACGCCGTGCGGCTCCCCCGGCGGCCTGATTCGCTCCGCGCGAGCGGGGCAGACCGGGCTGCGAGGCCGGAACGACTGAGATGACCGGGGTGACCGGAGCTGCCGGGGGACAGGGACGGACGAAAAGTACGGGACGCCGGGACTGCCGAGGCCGTCGCCTCCCCGAGCCCGGCCCGGCGCAGGCGTCAGGCAAGGCGGCCGGGACCGCCATGGCCGCCAGGGATTTGGAACTGCTGAGAAACTCTCGGGATGCAAGGCGGTCGGGGCGGTACGCTCCCGGCCCCCCCCGGCTCTCCAGCCCCGCCCTGCCTCGCCCCCGACTCCGTCTCGGCCGCCGCCCCGTCCCCTTCCCGGACGCCGGACGCAAGAAGGCCCGCTGCCGCCATGTGGCAGCGGGCCCGGGCCGAGGGAGGCGGGTGGCCGGCCGTGCTGGAGGATCAGAGCACGGACCGGCCACCCTCAAGGGGTGCGCCATAACAACGCCCTGCGAACGGAGTCCGGAGTTCGGATCGGCCATCCGGGGTGAGGGACGAGCGCATTGCTCCCGCCCCGGCCAGGGGCTTGGCCAGGGCTCTGAGCGCCGATCCGCCATGTCTCCGTATCGCTTGCAGCGTCCGCAGCATATGCTCTTCGCCTACCTTTTCAGGAATAGTAATTAATCTTTTTTCACCCCGTCAACCCCTCTCGTAATAAAAATCCTCCCGTCGCTCCGCGCGGGCCTGCCCGGGCCTGCCCGCGCGCCCCGGCCGCCACTTCCGGCCACCTCCACCCATCCCCCCCGGCCA
>JBFWIY010000026.1:0-12900 GCA_050255855.1 Desulfovibrionaceae bacterium | reverse complement strand
CTGCCTCGACGCCCTGGCCCGGCGGCGCAACGTGGACTACGCGAGCATGCGCTACACCAACGACTTCCGGCTGCTCATGGCCAGCTGGATCTACGACCTGGGCTACCCGGCCTCGGCCCGGCTCATGCGGGAGCGCGGCCACCTCGCCCGGCTCCTGGCCGGCCTGCCCGCCGGACCGAAGATGGACCAGGTGCGCAGCCGGATCGCAAACGATCTTGACAAGCTGTCCAAAGGCATTCATCCTGCGGCAGGCTGACGTCCTCCGCCCGGACGACGTCCTTTCGCCACGTCAACCGGGACCGCACCCCCGGAGAGGACAGCCGCCCATACCGCCATGCAGGTCAAAAAAACCAGTCGCGCCTACGGAAAGTTCCGCCACGCCCTGATCCTCTCCGACACGCCGGCCCACACCCAGCGCGACCAGCTCTTCCTCCAGGCCTTCGGCCCCGACACCGTCACCGCCATGACCTCGGGCGCGGAGGCCCTGGAGTTCATGGAGGCGGGCAACGCCTGCGACCTCATCCTCTGCGACTCCGGCCTGGACGACATGCCCGGGGTGAAGTTCGTGCGCCTGCTCCAGCAGCACATGGGCACCAAGATGGTGCCGGTCATCATGGTCACGCTGGAGAACCGCAAGGAGCACGTGCTCGACGCCATCGCCGCGGGCTGCTGCGGCTACGTGCTGCGGCCCTATTCCATGAAGACCTTCGAGCGCTACCTGGCGCTCGCCTCCCAGCTCGGCCACTACCCGGAGATCGAGGACCTCCAGCTGGAGGAGGGGCGCGAGCTGGTCACCATGGGCGACTTCGACGACGCCATCGAGGTCTTCCAGGAGATCCTGGACATCCAGGACGACGCCCAACGCTACTACGACATGGGCATGCACTTCCTGGTGCAGCAGAAGTACGGCAAGGCCATCGTGGCCTTCAAGAAGGCGGTGCGCCTCAACGACCTCTTCGCCGAGGCCTACAAGGGCCTGGCCGACGCCTACCGCGCCAAGGGCGACACCGACAAGTACGGCCTGTACCTGCAGAAGGCCGCCGAGGTCCACGCCCAGTTCGACCGCCTGGAAGAGGCCAAGACCCTGTTCATCGAGGCCCTCAAGAACATGGCCCAGATGCCCAACCCCTTCAACACCCTGGGCGTGAACCTGCGCAAGCAGGGCGACTACCGCGGGGCCCTGCACGCCTATCGCCAGGCCCTGGCCCTCACCCCCGAGGACGAGAACATCTACTTCAACCTGGCCAAGGCCTACTACTACATGGGCGAACTCGGCCCCGCCGGGGAGCAGGTGGCCCAGGCCCTGCGCCTGCGCGCCGACTTCCCCGAGGCGGGCAAGCTCTACCAGCGCGTCTACGGCCGCGCCTGGACCGAGACCGCGGGCGGCCCCGGCCCGGCCCCGACCGAGGACACCGGCCCCCGCTCCGCCAAGGACGTCTGAGTCTCCGCAGCCCCCTTGATTTCCCCGCGGCCGGACCTATTTTGAAGGATGGGCCCGGCCGCGTCCGTCGCCCCCCTCCCCGCATTCCAATCCAGGAGGCTCCCCATGCGCCCCGTCTACGATGTCGTCATCCTCGGCCTCGGCCCGGCCGGAATCCAGGCCGCCATCCACGCCGCCCGCAAGAAGGCCGCGGTGCTCATGCTCGGCCGCATGAGCAAGTCCAGCCTGTTCTGGGCCCACGTGGAGAACTTCTGCTGCCAGCTCAAGGTCAGCGGCGAGGAGATGCTCGCCACCGGCCTGACCCAGGCCAAAAACTTCGGGGCCGAGGTGGTCCAGGAGGACGCCCTGCACATCGAGCGCGATGGGCGGCACTTCGCCGTCACCGCCGAGTCGGGCGAGGTCCTCGCCGCCCGCAGCCTGGTGCTGGCCACGGGCACGGCCCGCAACCACCTGGGCGTGCCGGGCGAAAAGGAGCTCCTCGGCCGCGGGGTGAGCTACTGCGTGGACTGCGACGGCGGCTTCTTCCGGAACGAGACCGTGGCCGTGGTGGGCGGCCAGAGCGCCGCCGCGGGCGGGGCCCTGACCCTCACCAGGATCGCCGCCCAGGTCCACCTGGTGGCCGAGCGCCTGGAGGTGGCCCCGGCCCTGCGCCAGCGCCTGCTCGACGCCGGGGTGATCCTGCACGAGGGGGCCAAGGTGGCCGCCATCGGAGGCGAGCAGGCCGTCACCGACCTGGCCCTGGAGGGCGGGGAGACCCTGGCCGTGGCCGGGGTGTTCATCGAGCTCGGGGCCAAGGGCGTGCTGGAGCTGGCCGCCGCCCTGGGGCTCGATCTGGACGAGAGCATGAAGTACGTGCAGGTGGACCGGAAGATGGCCACCAGCGTCCCGGGGGTCTTCGCCGCCGGGGACATCACCGGCCCGCCCCTGCAGATCGCCAAGGCCGTGGGCGAGGGCTGCGTGGCCGGGGTGGAGGCGGCGGCCTTCGCCAAGCGCCTCACCCAGGCCCAGGAGACGCCCCCGGGAGACGCGGACTGAACCGCGCCGCCGCCGACTTTTCGTCGGCGGCGCGGGCAACAAAGGTGGAAAAGCAACTAGCTATGGACGAAACAGGGCAGTTTCTGTTATAGGGCTCAAAGCGCATCCCCATCGACCGCGCCGAGAGGCCCCATTGCACAACCGCACCCTGCCCGTTCTCGTCATCGCCGCCGTCCTGCTCCTGGTCGCCGTCGCCGGATATCTCGTTCCCTCCGGCCATGCCGAGGCCCCTGTCCGCCTGTTGTTCGACTCCGCCGGCGGCAAGGTCCTCTTCGCCCACCAGGACCACGCCAAGACCTACGGCGTCGACTGCCGCCGCTGCCACCACGCCGGGTTCGACGAAACGTCGCCCCGGCCCTGCGGCGACTGTCACCCCGCCGGGTTCGAGGCCCCCTTCGCCACGGAGCACCAGACCCGGTTCAAGCCCGACCAATGCGGCCAGTGCCACCACGCCCGCCTGGACGGCATGACCTTCGACCACGCCGCCCACCAGGCCATCCTGGACAAGGACTGCCAGGCCTGCCACCACGGCCCGGACATCGAGCCCGAGCCCATGGCCTGCAACAACTGCCACGGCGACAAGGCCGACGGGAAGGCCCCGGCCCTGCGCGACGCCGCGCACCAGCGCTGCGCCTCCTGCCACGAGGACGAAACGGCCCCGGCCGCCATGAAGTGCGGCTTCTGCCACAAGGTCGAGGACACCCGACGCCAGGTCTTCCGGACGCCGCCCCCGGCCTGCGGCAGCTGCCACACCCAGCCCGCCGTGCCGCTGCCCAACCGGAGCGACGCCTTCCACAAGCAGTGCATGGGATGCCACGAACAAACCGGGAAGGGCCCCTGGGGGCAGGACGCCTGCAACCGCTGCCACTTCCGCTGACGCCATGAAAAACTACTCTTTCGCCCTCCCCGTGTCGGCCCCGGGGCCGCTGGAGCTGCCGCCCGCCCCCGGGCTGGCGCGCCTGCCCCTTTCCGGGCACGAGCCGCTGGTCAAGGTCGGCGCCAAGGTCCTCAAAGGCCAGGCCGTGGCCCGCTCGGCCGACGGCCGCCAGGGCGACATGCACGCCCCCTTCGCCGGGGTGGTGGTCGCCGTGGACGCCTGCCGGGTGGAACTCCGGGCCGAAGGCGAGGGCCAGGTCGAACCCCTGCGCCTGGGCAAGCTCCCCGAGGCGGACCTGGGCGAGGCCCTGCGCCGCGCCGGAGTGGACACCCCCTTTGCGGGCCAGGTGCGCCACCTCATCGTCAACGCCGTGCCCGCCGAGCCGGGCATGCCCGCGCCGGTGGTCCTCATGGCCCACCACCGGGCCACGGTGGCCGCCGGGCTGGAGCTGGCCCGCCGCCTGACCGGGGCCCTCCAGGTCAGCCTGGCCGCCGTGGCCGGCGACGCCGCCCACCTGGGCAACTGCACCGCCACCCACGTGCCCCCGGTCCACCCGGCCGGGTGCGAGCCCCTGGTCGTCCGGGCCGTCACCGGCCGGGAGTCCGACGAGGACGCCCAGGTGGTCCCGGTGGCCTGGCTCTGGACCCTGGGCCGCGTGCTGGAGACCGGCCTGCCCGTCACCCGCGCCGTGCTGGACCTGGACGGCCGCACCATGGCCGTGGTGCTCGGCGCCCCCCTGCGCGACCTGGCGGCCCTGGCCGGATTCACGCCCGGCTGCGGCGACCGCGTGGTCCTGGGCGGGCCCCTGCGCGGCGAGGCGGCCTGCGACCTGGACCTCGGCCTGGGCAAGACCGCCACGGGCCTGACCCTGGTGCCCGACGGGGCCTACCCCCCGGTGCGCGACGCCGCCTGCGTGCACTGCGGCGAGTGCGTGCGGCGCTGCCCGGCGCGCATCCAGCCCGGCCCCATCAGCCGGGCCGCCGAGTTCCGCCTGTTCGACAAGGCCCGCGCCTGGGGCGTGGAGGCCTGCATGGAGTGCGGCCTGTGCGGCTACTGGTGCCCGGGCCGCCGCCCCCTGCTGCAATACATCCGGCTGGCCAGGCATGAACTGGCCCTGGCCGATGCCCGAGCGGAGGCCGAGTCGTGAACCTGCCCGAACGTCTGCGCGTCCCCGCGCCGCTGCTCACCGTGTCCTGCCCGCCCCACGTGCACTGCGGGCGGACCCTGCGCGGCCGCAACCTGGAGTTCCTCCTGGCCCTGCTCCCGGCCCTGGTCATGGCCGCGGCGGCCTACGGCATGGCCGCGGTGCGCGTCACGGCCCTGTGCGCCGGGACGGCCGTGCTGGTGGAGCACGCCTGCTGGCGGCTCATGGGCCGCGCCCCCGAGACCGACGACTGCGGCGCCCTGGTGGCCGGGACCCTGTTCGCCTTCCTGCTGCCCGCCTCGGCCCCCTGGTGGCTGGCCGCCCTGGGCGCGGCCCTCACCGTGGGCATCGGCAAGATGATCTTCGGCGGCCCGGGCGGCGGGCCCCTCTGCGCCCCGGCCGTGGGCTGGGCCATCTGCCGCCTGTCCTGGCCGGACCTCATGGACACCAACACCGCCATGCTGGCCTCGTCCCTGCCCGCCCCGCTCTTCGACCTCAAGCATTTCGGCCCGGGCGCGGTGGACGTGAGCCCCCTGGACCTGCTGCTGGGCCGCCAGCTGGGCGGGCTGGGCGCGGCCCAGGTGATCGGCCTGCTGGCCGGGGGGCTCTACCTCACGGCCCGCGGCTGGATCCGCTTCTGGATCCCCCTCGGCTTCCTGGCCGGGGCCGCGGGCACGGCCGCGGTGTACTGGGCGCTCGGCCAGGGCCCGGACCCGCTCTTCCAGCTCCTGGCCGGGGGCACGGTCTTCGGGGCCTTCTTCCTGGCCACGGACACCTCGTCCTCGCCCGTGGGCGCGGCGGCCATGCTGCTCTACGGCCTGCTGGGCGGCGCGCTGCTCATCGTGGTGCGCGTCTACGGCGTGTACCCGGACGGGGTGGCCTTCGCCGTGCTGCTGGCCAACCTGGCCTCGCCCCACCTGGACCGCATCCGGCCGCGCCCCTTCGGCGCGCGCCGCCCCGGCGGGAGGTCGTGATGGGCGAAATCCTGCGCATGATCGTGGTGCTCTCGCTCATCTGCGGGCTCTCCGGCCTGACGCTGGCCAGCCTGCGCGACGCCACCCGCGAGCGCATCGTGCTCCAGGAGCTGACCTTCGTGCAGGGCCCGGCCATCGAGCACGTCCTGGGCCAGAGCGACAACAACCCCATCGCCGACCGCAAGACCTTCCCGGCCCCGGGCGGCGGCGAGGTCACGGTGTTCCCGGCCCTACGCGGCGGCAAGCTCGCGGGCGTGGCCCTGGAACGCTTCGGCAAGGGCTTCGGCGGCGACCTGGGCGTCATGGTGGGCTTCTCCATGACCGACGACACCCTCACCGGCATCGGCATCACCACCATGAAGGAGACCCCGGGAGTGGGCTCCCGCACCACCCTGCCCTCCTTCACCGCCCAGTTCACCGGCCACAAGGCCGCCAACCTGGCGCTCACCAAGAACGGGGGCGACGTGGACGCCGTGTCCGGGGCCACCATCTCCTCCACCGCGGCGGTGGATGCGGTGAACCAGGCCGTGGCCCTGTTCACGGCCCTGAAGGGCGATTTCCAAACGACCTGGGGAGGAGCGCAATGAGCCGCCTGTGGACCGAATTCTCCAAGGGCCTGTGGCGCGACCTGCCGCCGTTCCGGCTGGTGCTCGGCCTGTGCCCCACGCTGGCCGTCACCAAGACGGCCCACAACGGCCTGGGCATGGGCCTGGCGGTCATCTTCGTGCTGGCCCTGTCCAACGGCATCATCTCGCTCATCCGCAACCTCATCCCGGGCAAGGTGCGCATCGCCTGCTTCATCGTGGTGGCCGCCTCCCTGGTGGTCTGCGTGGAGCTGCTCATGCAGGCCTACGCCTACACGCTGTACCAGCAGCTGGGCATCTTCGTGCCGCTCATCGTGGTGAACTGCATCATCCTGGGCCGGGCCGAGGCCTTCGCCAGCAAGAACGGCGTGCTGCTCTCCGTGGCCGACGGCCTGGGCATGGGCCTGGGCTACACCCTGTCCCTCACCTTCCTGGGCGCGGTGCGCGAGAGCTTCGGGTACGGCACCCTCTTCGGCCACCAGCTCTTCGGCCCGCACTTCAAGCCCTTCACCTTCATGGTGGAGGCCCCGGGCGCCTTCGTCTGCCTGGGCCTGGTGCTGGGCGGCATGAACGCCTTCAGCCTGTGGCAGCGCCGCCGCGGCGGCGAGATCGACCCCCAGCCCCTGGTCCACGACTGCCGCACCTGCGGCATGTGCGGGACCGTGCGGGACTAGGCGAGGGAATAGGCCATGCAAGAATATCTGCTGCTCGTCATCGCCGCGGTCTTCGTCAACAACATCGTCCTGGCGCAATACCTGGGCAACTGCCCCTTCGTGGGCACCTCCAAGAGCCTGGGCGTGGCCTCGGGCATGGGCTTCGCCGTGGTCTTCGTGGTGACGCTCTCCACGGCCCTCACCTGGGCCGTGCAGGAATACCTGCTGGCGCCCTACAACCTGGGCTACCTCCAGACGCTGGCCTTCATCCTCATCATCGCCGCCCTGGTGCAGTTCGTGGAGATGTTCCTCAAGAAGGCCGCCCCGCCGCTGTACCGATCCCTGGGCATCTTCCTGCCCCTCATCACCACCAACTGCGCCGTGCTCGGCATCGCCATCATCGTGCAGCGCGAGGGCTTCGGCTTCGTCAAGAGCGTGGTCTTCGCCCTGGCCTCGGGCGCGGGCTTCCTGCTGGCCCTGGTCATCCTGGCGGGCATCCGCGAGCGCCTGGAAATGGCCCGCGTGCCCAAGGTCCTGCGCGGCACGCCCATCGCGCTCATCATGGCCGGGCTCATGAGCCTCGCCTTCTTCGCCTTCAAGGGCATGATCCAGTAAGGAGGCCGGCATGATCCTGACCAGCGTCCTCGTGCTCTTCGGCATCGGCTTCACCGCCGCGGTGCTGCTGGCCGTGGCCTCGCGCCTGCTGGCCGTGAAGGAAGACCCGCGCATCGCCCTGGTGGAGGGCGTGCTGGCCGGGGCCAACTGCGGCGGCTGCGGCTATCCCGGCTGCTCCGGCGCGGCCGCCGCCGTGGTGGCGGGCAAGGCCGGGGCCGGGGTCTGCGTGGTGGGCGGCGAGGAAGTGGCCGCCAAGGTGGCGGCCATCATGGGCCTGGCGGTCACGGCCATGGAGCCCAAGCTGGCCGTGGTGGACTGCACCGGCGGCCTGCGCGCCGAGGAGGTCTACCGCTACGAGGGCGTGCTGGACTGCCGGGCCCAGGCCCTGCTGCACGGCGGGGCCAAGATGTGCCCCGAGGGCTGCCTGGGCTACGGGTCCTGCATCCGGGCCTGCCCCTTCGACGCCATGACCATGGGCCCCAACGGCACCCCGGTGGTGGACCCGCGCCTGTGCCGGGCCTGCGGCAAGTGCGTGGAGGCCTGCCCGCGCGGGGTCATGCACGTCCAGGGCCGGGACTCCTGGCTCATCCACCTGAACGAGACCACCGACTGCCTGGCCCCCTGCCGCCAGCGCTGCCCGGGCTCCATCAACATTCCCAAGTACATCGAGTGCGTGCGCCAGGGCGACTACGCCGGGGCCGTGCTGACCATCAAGGAGCGCAACCCCCTGCTGCTGGTCTGTGGCCGGGTCTGCCCGCGCCCCTGCGAGTCGGTCTGCCGCCGCGGCCACGTGGACACGCCCGTGGGCATCAACATGCTCAAGCGCTTCGTGGCGGACTGGGAGATGCGCCAGCCCCATCGCCTGCCCATCCCCTGCGCCCCGGACACCGGCAACCGCGTGGCCATCATCGGCGGCGGCCCGGCGGGCCTGAGCTGCGCCTATTTCCTGCGCCGCCTGGGCCACAGCCCGGTCATCTTCGAGTCCATGCCCAAGCTGGGCGGCCAGCTGCGCTACGGCATCCCCGAGTACCGCCTGCCCAAGGCCGTGCTGGACTGGGAGATCCAGGGCATCCTGGACCTGGGCGTGGAGGTGAAGACGGGGGTCCGCTTCGGCTCGGACATCACCCTGGAGAAGCTCGGCGGGATGAACTTCGACGCCGTGTTCCTGGGCATCGGGGCCTGGGCCAACTCCACCCTGCGCATCCCCAACGAGGACGCCCCGGGCGTCATGTCCGGCACGGAGCTGCTCACCAAGGTGGGGCTCCAGGTGCCCCCGGGCATCGGCAAGCGCGTGGTGGTCATCGGCGGCGGCAACACGGCCATCGACTGCTCGCGCACCTCGGTGCGCCTGGGCTCCGAAGTGACCATGATGTACCGCCGCACCCGCGAGCAGATGCCCGCCCACGAGGAGGAGATCCACGGGGCCGAGGAGGAGGGCGTCAAGTTCCTCTACCTCTCCGCCCCCACCCGGGTCATCACCGACGCCTCCGGCACGGCCGTGGCCCTGGAATACATCTCCATGCAGCTCGGGGAGCCCGACGCCTCGGGCCGCCGCCGCCCCGTCCCCATCGAGGGCTCGGAACAGGTCATCGAGTGCGACACCATCGTGGCCGCCATCGGCCAGAAGCCGGAGCTGGACTGCCTGTACGAGGGCGAAACGTCCTGCCCCCTGGCCGCCACCAAGTGGCGCACCCTGGCGGCGGACCCGGACACCCTGCAGACCGCCATCCCCAACGTCTTCACCGGCGGGGACATGTTCACCGGCCCGAACCTGGTGATCTCGGCCATCGGCGGCGGGCGCAAGGCGGCGCGGTCCATCCACAAGTTCCTCATGGACGGCCGGGTGGAGACCCCGCCCAACCTCCAGCACGAGCTCATCCCCTACACCCTGTTCAAGACCGTGGAGGGGGTGGAGCCCAAGACGCGTTCCGGGCTGCCCATCGTCTGCTCCGTGGAGGACCGCACCTGCTCCTTCCGCGAGGTGGAGGGGGCCCTGGGCGAGGACGAGGCGCGCTACGAGGCGACCCGCTGCCTGCGCTGCGGCCTGACCTGCTACGACCGGGATTCCCCCTGTTCGGCCGAGGCGCGAGCCACGGAGATTTGATCCGGATTTTCCCTTGCCAACCATCGGGCAAGAGGATATACGTCTCTCCCTCGTGGGCGATTAACTCAGCGGTTAGAGTGCCATCTTCACACGGTGGAAGTCCCGTGTTCAAATCACGGATCGCCCACCACCGAGAAATCAAGGGTTCAGGAGCAACATCCTGGACCCTTTTTCTTTGCCCTCGCCCCGGCCGGCGGGCCAAAGGCCGGCTGCGCCCGCGCCCCGCGGTTGCCAACGCCCCGGACCTCCCGTAAGCTCCCGCCATGGCCCTGGAAGTCACCATCTCCGGCTGGTATCACGCCATCACCGCCCTGCGCCTGACCCGGCGCTACGTGCAGCGGCTGCGCCAGGCCGGCGGCGACGACTGGACCGACCTGCTGGCCGGCCTGGGCTCCGGGCCGGACCCCGAGGCCGCCGCCGCGGAGCTGCGCCGCCTCACCGGGGCCGAGCCGGAGGTGGCCTACCGCACCGAGGGCGTGCTCCTGGGCGGCGACGCCCTCGCCCTGACCGTGACCCTGGACGGCCAGGAACAGCTCCTGAGCGAGCTGGACGAGGACACCCGCCCGGTGCGGCCCGCGGGCCTGATGCGCGGGCTGGAGCCCAAGGACGTGCTCGGCGTCTTCGCCCGGCGCGGCGGGGGCTGGCTGCGCTGCCGCTTCCCCGAGGCCACGGCCTGGGAGGACGGCCGCCTCACCGCGGTGTGCGACGACCTGGCCGCCCTGCTCAACGCCCCAAGCGGCCTGCCCCTGGCCCGCCGCGTGCGCTACGACGGGGCCGAACCGGCCGAAATCGAGTGCCGCCCGGCCAGCCGCGTGGCCCCCCTGCGCCCCATGTTCCACCTCCAGTCCTGAGGCCCGGCCCGCCGTGCACCTGGTCCTCTACCAGCCCGAAATCCCGCCCAACACCGGCAACGTGGCCCGGCTCTGCGCCGGGCTCGACGTGCCCCTGCACCTGGTGGGCCCGCTGGGCTTCAGCCTGGAGGACAAGTACCTCCGCCGCGCCGGGCTGGACTATTGGCCCCGGGTGCGGCTCACGGTGCACGAGAACTGGGCCGAGTTCCTGGCCCGGCTGGCGGAGGCCGGGGGCGGGCGGCTGGTGCTCACCAGCGCCCGGGCCGGGACCGTCCTGCACGACTTCGCCTTCGCCCCGGACGACTGGCTGGTGCTCGGGCCCGAGACCCGCGGCCTGCCCGAGGCCCTGTTCCGGGCCCATCCCCACCGGGTGCGCATCCCGGTGACGGACAACGTGCGCAGCCTGAACCTCTCCACGGCCGCGGGCATCGTGCTCTACGAGGCCCTGCGCCTCACCGGGGGCCTGCCCGACTGAGCCCGGGGCGGCCTCCCGTCTTGCGCCCGGCCCCGGCCGCCGGTATAGTCCGGCCACCCATTCCTCCTGCAAGGATCCACCATGCGACTGCTCGTCACCGGCGGCTGCGGCTTCATCGGCACCAACTTCATCCTGCGCCTGCGCCGGACCCGGCCCGACTGGTCCATCGTCAACCTGGACAAGCTCACCTACGCGGGCAACCGCCGCAACCTGGCCCACCTGGAGGGCGAGCTGGGCTACCGCTTCGTGGCGGGGGACATCGGCGACGCCGCCCTGCTGGACCGGCTGCTGGAGGAAGAGCGCATCGAGGCCGTGGCGAACTTCGCGGCCGAGACCCACGTGGACCGCTCCATCGACGACCCGGCCCCGTTTCTGACCACCAACGTCCTGGGCACCCAGACCCTGCTCCAGGCCGCCCGCCGCCACGGCCTCGCCCGGTTCGTGCACATCTCCACGGACGAGGTGTACGGCGACCTGGGCCCGGATGACCCGGCCTTCACCGAGACCACCCCCCTCAATCCCAGCAGCCCCTACTCCGCCAGCAAGGCCGCCTCGGACCTGCTGGTCCGGGCCTGGGAGCGGACCTTCGGACTCGATGCCGTCATCTGCCGCTGCTCCAACAACTACGGCCCTTACCAATTCCCGGAAAAGCTCATCCCGCTCATGATCCTCAAGGCCCGGGCCGGGGAGCCCCTGCCCGTGTACGGCGACGGGGCCAACGTGCGCGACTGGATCTTCGTGGAGGACCACTGCCTGGGGGTGGAGCTGGCCCTGACCAGGGGCCGCCCGGGCGCGATCTACAACTTCGGGGGCGACGCCGAGCGCGCCAACCTCGACGTGGTGCGCCGCCTGCTGGCCCTCACCGGCCGGGACGAGTCCCTGATCCGGTTCGTCACGGACCGGCCGGGCCACGACCGGCGCTACGCCATGGACTTCGGCCTGGCCCGGCGCGAGCTGGGCTTCGCCCCGGAGGTGGATTTCGAGACCGGCCTGGCCCGCACCGTGGCCTGGTACGACGCCCACGCCGACTGGCTGGCCGCGGTGCAGAGCGGCGAATACCGGAAATTCATGGACGGATGGTACAAGGAGCGGCGCTGATGTTGCTGCAAGGCGCGTGCGTGCCCGTGCTGGGCGGACGGCGGGGCCTGCTGGGCCAGGCCATGGTGGCGGCCCTGACCGAAGCCGGGGCGCGGCCCCTGCCCCTGGGGCGCGAGGACCTGGACCCGCTCGCCCGGCCCGAGGCCCTGAGCGCCCGGCTGGCCGACCTGCTGGACGAGGAGCGTCCCCCGGCCCTGGTGAACGCCGTGGCCTACACCCAGGTGGACAAGGCCGAGGACGAGCCCGAGGCGGCGTTCCGCCTCAACCGCGACCTGCCCGCCCTGCTCGCCTCCCTGGCCGCGCCGCGCGGGGTGGCCGTGGTGCACTTCGGCACGGACTTCGTGTTCGACGGCCGCCGCCATAGCCCCTACGACGAGGACCAGGAGCCCCGGCCCCTGTCCGTGTACGGCCAGAGCAAGCTGGCCGGGGAGCGGGCCGTGCTGGAGTCCGGGGCGCGCGCCCTGGTGGCGCGCACGGCCTGGCTCTTCGGCCCGGGCAAGGGCAACTTCGTGCACAAGATCCTGACCCTGGCCGCCACGCGCAAGACCCTGGGCGTGGTCCACGACCAGATGGGCTCGCCCACCTACACCCCGGACCTGGCCCGGCACACGGTGCAGCTCATGGCCGCCGGGGCCGTGGGGCTCTTCCACGTGGTGAACTCCGGCCGGGCCAGCTGGTGCGAGCTGGCGGCCGAGGCGGTGAGCGCCGCCGGGCTGCACTGCCGAGTGGAGCCCATCCCCACCAGCGCCTACCCCACCAAGGCCACGCGCCCGGCCTTCTCCGTGCTGGACACGGCGCGCTTCACCCGGGCCACGGGCGTGACCCCGCGCCCCTGGCTCCAGGCCCTGCGGGACTACGTGTTCCGGGACCTGGCCGAGGAGCTGGCCGCCCTGCGCGGCCCGGAAGAAGAGAGCTGACCGCCCGGAGCGGCGTCCGCCCCGTTCCCTCCTCCGCATCTCCAACACACCGGAATGGCCGGACGCGAAGCGTTTCCGGATCCGTGAGGGCAAGGTCGGGACCGTCCGCGGCAACGCCGCCATCGCGGATTC
>JBFWIY010000025.1:10000-12976 GCA_050255855.1 Desulfovibrionaceae bacterium | reverse complement strand
GGCCCCCGCCACGCCAGGGGTGTTCAGGGCAAGGAACAGGGGCGGGTGACAGTTCATGCCTCCGGCGCAGATTTGACCCAAAGAAAAAGGTTTGGGGGAGTGGGGAGGGGGTCCGGGGGAGGGGCGAACCCCCTTTCCTGAAAAGGGGGGTCGCCCCTCCCCCGGTCCTCGTCTCTACTCGTCCAGATTGATATTGAAGGCGACGGCGTAGAAATGGTGGAGGAAGTCGACGTATTCGAGCGGGATGTGGTCCGGGACTTCGATGCGGGTGGGGGCGAAGTTGATGATGCCCTTGATGCCCGCGTCCACGAGGTAGTTGGCGGCGCGTTGGGCGCGTTCGGGCGGGGTGGTGATGATGCCGATCTGGAGGTCGAACTGGGCGATGAGGTCTTTGGTGCGGCGGGTGCAGATGACTTCGAGGCCTTCGATGATCTCGCCGATCTTGTAGGGGTCGCAGTCGAAGGCCACCTTGATGACGAAGCCCTTGCGTTGGAAGTCCTGGTGGCGGAGCAGGGCCCGGCCGAGGTTGCCCACGCCCACCAGGGCGCAGTTCCAGACGCGGTCCACGCCCAGGGACTGGCGGATGCTGGAGATGAGTTCCGGGACGTGGTAGCCCACGCCGCGCACGCCGAACTCACCGAAATAGGCGAGATCCTTGCGGATTTGCGACGAGTTGACGGAGCAGGCCTGGGCCAGGGTCTCGGAGGAGATGACCTCGACCCCGTCGGACTTGAGGGTTTCGAGGACCTGGATGTAGACGGCCAAGCGGCCGATGGTGGCCTTGGGGATGTGCTCGCTCTTGACCATCACGGGGTCCCGGGGTGGTGGGAATATGTGAAATTTTTAACAAGTTTCCGTCCAAAAAAGGAGGCCCGGAGGGGCCTCCTCTTTTGAAGCGGAGTCGAACTAGATCAGCGGGTTGGCGAAGAGCAGGATCAGGTTGACGACCAGGGCGTAAATGGCCAGGGACTCGACGAAGGCCAGGCCCAGGATCAGGGTGACGGTGATCTTGCCACCGGCTTCGGGGTTGCGGGCGGTGCCTTCGCAGGCGGCCTTCAGGCCCAGGCCCTGGCCGATGCCGCACAGGCCGGCGGCCAGGCCCATGCCGAGGGCGGTGGCGAGGGCGGTGTTGGAGGCCACGGAGGCGTCGGCGGCGAAGGCCACGCTGCAGGTCAGGACCATGGCGGCGGTGGCGAACAGGACTTTGAACAGCTTGCTCATGACAACTCTCTCCTAAGGTATGATTGTTTGGTCGAGGACCATTTCCCCAATGTTGTGTGTGCGCCTAGTGCGCGTGCTCCAGGGAGCCCTTCAGGTAGATCATGGTGAGCATGAAGAAGATGAAGGCCTGGATGGTCTTGGCGAGCAGGAACAGGAAGTACATGGGCAGGGTGGAGACGATGGGCGCCAGGACGAAGAGCAGGACCAGGACGATTTCCTCACCGCGGATGTTGCCGAAGAGACGGAGGGTGAGGGAGAGCGGCCGGGCCAGGTGGCTGACGAACTCCAGGATGAGCATCATGGGCGCCATGGCGGCCACGGGTCCCATGAAGTGCTTGATGTACTTGAAGCCCCAGGTCTTGATGCCGATGTAGTTGTAGTACCCGAAGGCGAAGATGGCCATGGCCGCGTTGGTGTTGATGTTGGCCGTGGGGGCGTCGCAGCCGGGGATGAGGCCCATGTAGTTCATGGTGCAGATGAAGACGAAGATGGTGGCCAGCACCGGGAACACGGCGCGGCCCTTTTCGCCCACGTTGGTGACCACGAAGTCCTCAAGCCCGCCGATGACCACCTCGAAGAAATTCTGAAGTTTTCCGGGTACCATGGTCACCTTTCTTCGGACCATGATGCCGCAGATGAACAGGAAGAGCATGGCGACCCAGGTGAACCACACGTGGGTGGGGATGGGGTACATCATGGGGTCGAGGGGGCTGCCTGCATGGGCGGAGGGATCGGCGCCCATCAGGATGTTCAGCTCCCGGAAGAATACGAGCGGATGCGGCAGTCCACTAGCCATTGTCCTTACGCCTCCTTGGGTTTATGCCTCAGCATGGCCTGGGCTCCCCAGGCGACGGCCATGGCCACCGCCGTGGACAGCCCGCACAGCAACCCGGTCATGGACGCGCCCGCCCAGGCGATGAGCGCGTAGAGGACCAGGCCTGTGAAGATCAGCTTGCCGTAGAAGATGACCAGCAGGGAGAA
This sequence comes from Desulfovibrionaceae bacterium, assembly GCA_050255855.1. GTDB lineage: Bacteria > Desulfobacterota > Desulfovibrionia > Desulfovibrionales > Desulfovibrionaceae. Next base: position 10,774 of record JBFWIY010000025.1, on the reverse strand, counting down.
GACCGCCCCCCGCCGGTAGTGAACCAGGTGGCTGACCAGCTTGGCCAGGCCCACGAAGTTCAGGGTGATGATGACCGCGCCGGCGGTGTAGGAAAGGGCGAAGCGCGACCCCAGGGTGAGGACGAGCAGCACGAGGGAACTCGCCGCGGCCAGCCATATCTGGTTGCGGACGAGCGCACGCACGCTGTTCTGTTCGAAGCCCCACTGGTAGAGGAGCGTTTCCAGTTTCCGATTCATCGTCACCACGGTCTATTTTTCAGGCTTTTCGCGTTTCCCCGCGCGTCCGGCCTTGGTCTTCGTCGTATTCGGAAGCTCATCCCCGCCCGGTTCGTCCGGGAGGTTGTCCGGGTCGAGGCCCTTGCGGACGGCCTCGTCGCGCCGGGCGATGCGGTTCATGTCCTGAATCACCATCCGGAATCCGGCGATGATGCCCATGATGAGCCAGAACAGGAACAGCCACGGCTTGGTCCCGAGCCACTGGTCCAGGAAGTGGCCGATGACCGCGCCAATGATGGTGGCGGACACCAGGTTGAGCCCGATGGTCCCCGCCGACAGGATGGCGTCCCAGACTTCCTTATGCTTCCCGTTGTGAAGGAACATGTTTTCCCTGCGTCGTTGGCGGTCCGCGCGAGTCACGAGCCTAACGCAGAAAAACGGTTCGTGCAATCATTCACAAGTCCAAGCCCTCTAGCACGCGGGCAAGTTCCTCGTCAATGGATCGGCCCCGGAAAAAATGAGTCCTTTCCCCGGCTCCGGCCGGTCGGGGCCCGGCGG
>JBFWIY010000025.1:3325-9900 GCA_050255855.1 Desulfovibrionaceae bacterium | reverse complement strand
CGGCCGGGACTAGTAGTCCAGGCTGTAGCCCAGGGCCTGACGCATGGCGCCGGGGATGACGGCGGTAGCGGCGGGCTCAAGCTTCTTCCAGGAGGCGCCGGCCATCTTCCGGTTCTCCTTGGTCTCGTCCAGGGTGAAGCTCCGCGGGATCGAGAAGTTCTGGCCAGGGTAGATCAGGTCAGGATTCTTGATCTGGTCACGGTTGGCCTTGTAGATGAAAGGCCACATGAACGGGTCGTTGTAAATCTGCTTGTACTCGGCGATCCACCACAGGCACTCACCCTTCTTGACGGTATGGGCGGTGGGCAGCTTGGCGTAGTAGTCCTGCTCGTAACGCTCCAGCGGCGTCAGGACCTTGTCAACCTTCTGCTCCTGCACCACAACCTGCTGCGGCTCGGTCTTCACTTTCTTGGCGCAGCCCCAGGCAAACACCAGGCTCGCCGCAACGGCGATCAGGACGAGCTTCTTCATTTCCGGCCTCCTCTCACGTTTGGGAACCCTAGGGTATTAATGTCTAACTATCACTCAGAGCAGGTGTCAACCCGGCGCACGTAATGATCCCAACCCGTGCGACTGTCAAGCCTGCATTGTCACTGCCCAATTATCAATTATTTTTTTCTCTTGCAAGACCAATCTGTTCTCGGGGCTCAAGGCGTAGGCCTCGGCCACGGCGCTGCGCGCCTGGTCCACCCACCCGCCGTGCCGCAGGCTCTGGGCCGCGTACACGTACATGAGCGCCGGGTGCTCCCCGTAGATCCCGGCCAGAAAGGCGTCGTACTCCTCCCCGAACACCAGGCGAACCAGGTGGTTCTGCGAAAAAATGTAGCGCGCCAGAAGCACGTTCTCCCGGTGCCGCGCCAGGTAGCTGGGCAGCAGCCGCCGGCAGGTGGTCATGATGGCCCGGATGCGCTCGATCTCGCGCCGCATGCTCTCCTCGGTCTGGAGCGGGATGGCCGTGAACTGGTCCGCGATCTCCTGCTCGGCCCGCACCAGGGAGCCGTCCCGCAGCTCCCGCAGCCAGGGCGCGTAGTTGAGCTTCTGGTACGAGTCCTCCATGAGCTTGAGGGTCTCGTGGAAGATGTAGCCCAGGCCCCAGTCCAGGTAGCGGCCCACCAGCGGGCTTTCGGGGTCGTTGCGGAACACGTGGTGGGCCGTGTCCTTGAGCCGCCAGAGCAGGCCCTTGCTCAGGTCCTGGCCCACCAGGTCGTGCAGGCGCTCGAAGCGGATGCGCCGCTCGCGGTCGAAGAGGTCGAACTCCTCGCCCAGGGCCTGGCTGGCCTGGCAGAAGTTGCGGAACATGTCGCGCACGAATTCCGGCAGCTTGGTGATGATCCAGGCGCGGCTCATTGGCGGCGGTCCCCCTTTGGGGCGGCGGGGTTGGAGAGGGCGGCCAGCTCGACCAGCTCGGCCAGACGCCGGTCCACCAGGTGGTAGAGGGTGCCCGTGGGGAAGCGGCCGTTGGTGCGCCGCCGGCCCGCGGGCATCCCGGTGAGCACCTCCATGGCCTGCTCGATGGTGCGCACCGGGTAGATGTGGAAGCGCCCCTCGGCCACGGCCGCCACCACCTCGTCCTTGAGCATGAGGTTGTCCACGTTGTCCTCGGGCAGGATCACCCCCTGGCGGCCCGTGAGCCCCCGGCGGCGGCAGACCTCGAAGAACCCTTCGATCTTCCGGTTCACCCCGCCCACGGCCATGATGGCCCCGGACTGGCTCACCGCCCCGGTGAAGGCCAGCGAGAGGTCGATGGGCGCGCCGGACAGGGCCGAGAGCAGGGCGGCCAGCTCCGCGCCCGAGGCCGAATCGCCCTCGATGCCCGCGTAGCTCTGCTCGAAGCACAGGCTCCCGGCCATGACGATGGGCTTGTCCTGGGCGAAGTGGCCGGTGAGGTAGCTCTTGAGGATCATCATGCCCTTGGTGTGGATGGGCCCGCCCAGCTGGGCCTCGCGCTCCAGGTCGAGGATGCCGCCGTGGCCCACGCCCACGGTGCAGGAGATCTGGTGCGGCAGGCCGAACTCGTAGTCGCCGAACAGGGTCACGGACAGGCCGTTGGCCATGCCCGCGGCCGTGCCGTCGGTGGCCACCTTGATGACCTCGCGGTCGTAGTCGGCCATGAATTCGTCCTCGAAGAGATTGGAGCGGAAGTCCCGGTTGGCCACGGCCCGGGCCAGGTCCGAGGCCTCCACCCGCGCCCGGCCGTCCAGCTGCGCGCAGGCCGAGGCCTCCACCATGCGTTCGCGCAGCTCCGGAAAGCCCAGGGAGAGCCGCCGCTGGTCCTCGGCCAGGCGCGAGGACTCGTCCACCAGGGCGGCCAGGGCCTCGCGCGAGAAGGGCAGGAGCTGGGCCTCGGCCACGATGCGGCCGATGACGCTCAGGAACGCCCGGATGGTCTTCATGGTGCGCGGGGCCAGCGCCGTCAGGTGGGCCTTGAGCTTGAAATACTTGCGGAAGCGGTCGTCATGGTAGAGCAGCAGCTCGTAGGCCTCGTCCGTGCCGATGAGCAGGATGCGCACGGAGAGCGGGATGGGGTCCGGCTCGATGGTGCGGGAGCGCACCTGGTCCGGGTCCACCGGGTCCTCGATGCGCGCCGCGCCCAGGCGCAGGGCGCGCAGCAGGCCCTCCCAGCTGCCCGGGTTGGCCAGCACGTCCTCCATGTTCAATATGAGGTAGCCGCCGTTGGCCCGGTGCAGGCTGCCCGCCTTGATGAGGGTGAAGTCCGTGTAGAAGGCCCCGAGCTCGGCCTCGCGCTCGATGCTGCCCAGGAGGTTGAAGGTGGTGGGGTGCGGGTCCAGGACCACGGGCGCGCCGTGCTGCCCGGCGTTGTCCACGAAGAGGTTCACGTCGTAGCGCGAGAAATGGTCCTCGGCCGCGGCCTGGTGGTCGGTGCGGTCCGGGGCCGGGGCGGGCGCGGCCTGGGGGTCGCGCGGCAGGAGGTGCTCCACGTTCTGCACCAGGTCCGCCACCAGGGCGTCCAGGTAGCGCGTCAGCTTGCCGTTGCCCCCGAAGGCCTCGCGCAGCCAAGCCGTGTGCTCCTCCACCACCTCGCGCACGATGTCGCGTTGCAGGGCGAGTTCGCCTTCCTTGAGGCCCTGCTCGCTCTGGCCGATGCGGCGCATGTACTGGCCGATCTCGGCCAGCAGGTCGTCGCCCTTGCGTTTGAGCTGGTTTTTGCGCCGGGCCGGGAGCTTGGCATAGGCCTCCTCGTCGATGGCCACGCCCTTCACCACCGGGAACAGCGTCAGGGAGCCGCCCTCGTCGATGTCCAGCTTGAAGCCGCGCTTGCGCGCCAGCTCCTCCATCTGGTTGAAGAGGACCTCGCGCCGCCGATGGTGGGTCTTGTAGAGCTCCTCGTGCCGGTGCCGGTAGACCTCCTGGTCCAGCCGGGCGGGCACGGCGGAGCGGATGTCCGTGATGGCCTTGGCCAGGGTGGTCTTGAACTTCCGGCCCATGCCCGCGGCCAGGGACACCGCGGTGGGCCGGTCCGGGTCGTCGAAATTGTGCACGTAGAGCCAGTCCGCCGGGACCGGGGCCTTGGCCGCCCGGGGGCGCAGGTACTCCAGCACGAAATGCGTGCGTCCCGTGTTGGGCTCGCCCGCCACGAAGACGTTGAACTCGCCCGCGCCGATGGCCAGGGCCAGCTCCAGGGCCTGCACGGCGCGGGGCTGAAAGGCGTCGAACCGGCTGCGGCCCGGCAACTTGGTGGAGTCCTCATACGACAGGCGCGCCGGATCCAGCCGCGCACGCAGCCGCGCGGCCGGCAACGCCTTGCCGTAACGACGGGGAAACTCGAAATCGGCCATGTCCATCCTTGGTCAAATGAAAGGTCCCACCCGGACCGCAACCCGAACCCTGGCAAAATACGTCCTTTCCGAACGATTGTCACCAGCCCGGGGCGGACGACTTGCAGGGCCCTCCCGGCGCGGGGCAGGCAGGCCGCGCCACGCCGTGACCCAAATAAAAAGGTCTGGGGGAGGAAGGGTCGCTCCGCGACGGGATTTTGGGGGGAGCGGCACATCCGATGGTCCGTGGCGGCCGCCCCCGGAAACCCGTCCCCATAAACCCCACGGGAGTGGGCCCCTTCCCCCGGTTCGCCCCCCTTTCTCCGCTACGATTTCGCGGTCATGTCGGCGATGAGGGTATGGAGTTGGTCGGCCTGGGCGGTGAGGCGGGAGACCGAGTCCACGGAGCGTTCCATGCCGGTGGCGGTCTCGTCGGCCACGTTGTTCACCTCGCCCACGGAGCGGGAGATCTCCTCGCTGGCGGCGGACTGCTCCTCGGCGGCGGCGGCGATGGAGCGCACCTGGTCGCTGGTGGTGCGGGCCAGGTCGAGGATCTCGTCCAGGGCCTTGCCGGAGTTCTGGGCCAGGGTGGTGGCGTCGTCCACGGCGGCGGCGGCCTCGTCCATGCCGGAGACGGCCTTTTCGGAGTCGGCCTGGATGCCGGAGATGGCGGAGCCCACCTCCTTGGTGGCCTGCATGGTCTTTTCGGCCAGCTTGCGCACCTCGTCGGCCACCACGGCGAAGCCGCGTCCGGCGTCCCCGGCGCGGGCGGCCTCGATGGCGGCGTTGAGGGCCAGCAGGTTGGTCTGGTCCGCGATGTCGGAGATGACGTTCATGATGCGGTCGATGCCCGCGGCCTGTTCGCTGACGATGCCGATGCGCTGCTTGAGGTCGTCGGTATGGTCCTTGACGCGGCCGATGGCGGTGACGGAGTGGTTGACGGTATCGGCGCCTTCGCGGGCCTTGTTCATGGTCTTGTCGGCCTGTTCGGCGGCGTTGGAGGCGTTCCGGGCCACGTCGAGGACCGAGACGTTCATCTGCTCCATGGCGGAGACGGCCTCGCGGGTGCGTTCCTTTTGCGCGCCCGCGCCGCGGCTGGTCTGCTCCACGATGGAGGAGAGCTCCTCGGCGGCGGCGGTGACGAGTTCGGCGATGGCCGAGGCGCGTTGGGCGGTCTCGGCGATGACGCGGTTGCGTTCGAGGACCTCGGCCTCCTGGCGCTTGAGGTCCGTGAGGTCGGCGAACTGGGCGAAGGCCCCGAGGGGGTGCTGGTCCAGGTCGTAGATGGGGCTGGCGCTGAGGCGCAGGGTGTAGGTCTGTCCGGCCTCGTTTTGGCCCTGGTGGGTGGGGAGGTTCTGGTGCTGGTGGTCGCGGATGGCGGCCAGGATGGGCCGGGCCAGGTCCGGGTCGCGGGCGAAGAGGCCGGCCAGGGGCTGGCCCAGGTGGCGGGCGGTGTCTTCGCCCTTGCCGAGCAGGCGGCCGAGCTGGGGGTTGAGGAAGGTGACGTCGCCCTTGGGGTCGGCCACCACGCAGGGGGTGGCCATGCCGGCCAGGATGCCCTGGGCGAAGCCGAGCTTTTCCTTGAGGGTGTCCACCATGGCCTGGATATCGCGGCCGAGTTCGGTGAGTTCGCGGGTGGAGCCGGTGTAGCCGGGCTTGGCGGCCATGTCGCCCTGGGCCACCTGGTTGGCGAAGCGGCCCATGGCCAGGATGGTGCGGTTGATGCCGCGGCCGATGCGCCAGGCCAGGAAGGTGGCGAGCAGCATGGCCAGGCCGGTGGCCAGGAGCATGGTGAGGCGCTTCTGCTTGTAGTCGTCGATGCGCACGCCGAGGAAGGTGTCCAGCTCCTTCACGTCCACGTCCCAGTAGCGGAAGGCGGCGGCGCGGGCGTCCTGGGCGGCCAGGGCGAACTGCCGGGGGCTGACGGTGGGCGGGTCCTGGTCGGCGACCTGGTGGAGCATGGCGATGAGGGCCTCGGTGGCGGCCTGGTATTTGGCCAGGGCGGGCTCCACGTGCTTTTTGAGGTCGGGGCTGACGCCGTAGAAGTTGGGGTCCTCGTTGAGGGAGGTGCTGGTGCTGCCGAGGATGCGGTTATAGTCGGAATCCTGGAGGATTTCCGCGTAGGAGTTGAACCGGCGGCGGTCGGTCTCGGTGAGGCGGCCGGTGGCCAGGGCGGCGCGGCCGAAGTCGGCGATGTCGGTGAGGCGGCGCTGGGTGGCGGGCAGGGCCAACAGGGTGAGGTCCATCATGTAATAGGAGTCAAGGTCCGGGTCGAGGATGAGGTTGGAGGTATCCCCGGCGTGGGCGATCATGTTCATGACGTCGTCGATGAGGGAGAGGGCGATTTCGGGCCGCTTGGCGGGGTCGGCGGTCTTGAGGGACTGCCACTTGGCCAGGACGGTGGGGAGCTTGAGGTGGGAGCGGCCGCGGATGCGCAGGCCCTCGTCGGTGAACTGGAGGGCCTCGCCGTACTGGTCCTGGGCGGCCTGGAGGTTGCGGAAGGCCTGGTCGATGCGGGGTTCGGCGGCGGCGGGGTCGTCGAGGAAGGCGGGCAGGTGCTCCAGCAGGGCCTCCAGGGGGCGCTGGTAGGCGTTGCCGTAGACCTCGTACTGGCTGAATTGGATCTGGCCGTTGATGTTGCTGACGGCCAGGTAGAGCAGGATGGCCAGGGGCAGGACAAAGGCCAGGCCGATGGCGGCGAGCTTCCAGGAGAGCTTAAGGTCGGTCTTGCGGCGCATGGGATCTCCGGCGGCGGGCCTGCCGGGCGGGTGGTCCCGGGCGCGGCGAAGGGGATGCCGC
>JBFWIY010000025.1:0-3225 GCA_050255855.1 Desulfovibrionaceae bacterium | reverse complement strand
GCGCGGCCCCGCCGCCCGCCAACGACCCAGCCCCCGGAGCGGATATGAGCGCCATCAACCTGGAATACCTCTTCAACCCCAAATCCGTGGCGGTCATCGGGGCCACCAACGACCCGGGCAACGTGGGCAACCTGGTCATGCGCAACATCATGACCGGCGGCTTCCTCGGCCCGGTCATGCCCGTCACCGCCGAGGCCGAGGCCGTGGCCGGGGTGCTCACCTATCCGGGCATCGAGGCCCTGCCCAAGGTGCCCGACCTGGCCATCGTCTGCCGCCCCATCGCCGAGGTGGCCGAGATCCTGGCCAAGCTCCGCACCCTGGGCACCCGCGCCGTCATGCTGCTCGGCTCCTCCTTCGCGGGGCTGGACGAACGCACCAAAAAGGCCACCCGCCAGGCCATCCTCGACGTGGCCCGGGTGCCCGACATGCGCATCCTCGGCCCCAAATGCCTGGGCTTCATGGCCCCCAACGTGAACCTCAACGCCAGCCTGGCCCATACCGTCATCGGCCCGGGCCGCACCGCCTTCATCTCCCAGTCCGACAGCCTGTTCACCACGGTCCTGGACTGGGCCAAGGCCCAGGGCATCGGCTTCTCCCACATGGTGGCCCTGGGCCGCCGCCTGGACGTGACCATCGCCGACGTGCTCGACTACCTGGGCTCGGACCCCAACACCCGCTCCATCCTGCTCTACGTGGAGAGCGTGTGCGACGCGCGCGAGTTCATGAGCGCCGCCCGCGCCGCCTCGCGCAACAAGCCGGTGCTCGTGCTGCGCCCCGGCCTGGCCCTCCAGGGCGTGACCATCGACTGCCTGGATGCGGGCATCGAGGGCCTGGGCATGAGCGACGAGATCTACGACGTGGCCTTCCGCCGCGCGGGCATGCTGCGCGTGGACACCATCGACGGCCTGTTCGACGCCGCCCGCACCCTGGCCGACGTCAAACCCGTGCGCGGCAACCGCCTGGCCATCGTGTCCAACGGCGTCAGCGCCGGGCTCATGGCCGCCGACGCCCTGCTCTCCGGCCGCGGCCAGCTCGCCCGCCTGGCCGAGGAGACCATCGCCGCCGTGGACCAGGTCCTGGGCGGCGACTGGAGCCACACCAACCCCGTGGACCTGCCCTTCAACGCCGACGGCGAACGCTACGCCGGGGTCGTCCGCACCCTGGTCAAGGACCCGGGCGTGGACGCCGTGCTCGTCATGCACGTACCCTTCGCCGGGCTCCCGGAACTGGACGTGGCCCACGGCGTGGGCGCGGCCCTGGGGCGCGTCAAGCGCATGGTGCTGACCTCCTGGCTGGGCACGGGCGCGGCCCGCAAGGCCCGGGAATTCTTCGCCGAAAACGGCATCCCCAGCTACGACACGCCGGACAAGGCCATCCGCGCCTTCCTCTACATGGTGGAGTTCCAGAAGAACCGGGACATGCTCATGGAGACCCCGGCCTCGCTCCCCTCGGACTTCTTCCCGGACACCACCACCGCCCGGCAGATCCTCCGCCACGCCCTGGACGCGGGCCGCGACACCCTCACCGAGCCCGAGGCCAAGGACGTGCTGGCCGCCTACGGCATCCCCGTGGTGGAGACCCGCGTGGCCGTGTCCGCCCGCGAGGCGGTCATCGCCGCGGACGAGCTGGGCTACCCCGTGGCCCTCAAGCTGCGCTCCCCCCAGATCTCCCAGCCCTTCGACGTGGGCGGCGTGCTGCTGGACCTGGACGGGCCCGAGCAGGTCTGGGAAGGGGCCGCGGGCATCCTGGCCCGGGTCAGCCGCGAACGCCCCGACGCCTACATCGAGGGCTTCACGGTCCAGCGCATGGGCCGCCGCCCTGGGGCCCACGAACTCTTCATCGCCGCCAGCGTGGACCCGGTCTTCGGGCCCATCATCCACTTCGGCCACGGCGGCATGGTGCGCGAAATGGTCCAGGACCAGGCCGTCACCATGCCCCCGCTGTCCATGAGCCTGGCCCGCGAGGTGGTGGGCCGCACCCGCATCTCCCACCTGCTCGGCGGCACCCCCACCCAGCCCGCCGCGGACATGGACGACGTCTGCCTGACCTTGATCCAGGTCTCCCAGCTGCTCATCGACCTGCCCCAGGTGGTGGGCCTGGACATCAACCCGCTCTACGCCGACGACCTGGGCGTCCTGGCCCTGGGCGCGCGCATCCAGGTGGCCGAAAGCCGGCTGGACGGCCCGGCCCGGCTGGCCATCCGCCCCTACCCGCGCGAGCTGGAAGAGTGCGTGGTGCTCAAGGACGGCACCAAGGTCACCATCCGGCCCATCCGCCCCGAGGACGAACCCGCCCACCGCGAATTCCTGGCCAGCCTCTCGGACGAGGACCTGCGCCTGCGGTTCTTCGGCGTGGTGCGCCGCGAGTTCGACCACCACGACCTGGCCCGCTTCACCCAGATCGACTACGACCGCGAAATGGCCTTCATCGCCCAGACCGTGGACAAACGCGGCCTGCCGGTCACCCTGGGGGTGTCCCGCACCGTGACCAAACCCGACAACTCGGCCGCGGAATTCGCCATCGTGGTCCGCTCCACCCTCAAGGGCATGGGCCTGGGATCCATGCTCTTCAAGAAGAGCATGGACTACACCCGCGACCGCGGCACCCACGTCCTGGAAGGCCAGACCATGGTGGAGAACCTGGCCATGCAGGCCCTGGCCCGCAAGTTCGGCTTCGCCATCGGCAAAAACCACGAAGACCCGGAACTCGTGGACATGACCCTGGAAATGAACTGAAGGAGGGGCTGCGCGCCGGGGGAAGGGGGAACCCCCTCTTGAGGAGAGGGGGTTCCCCCTTCCCCCGGACCCCCATCCCCTTCCCCCAGACCTTTTTATCGGTTCACGTCTTTTCCGGCCATCCCTGCTCCTCCCCAAACCCTTCCGCGTTGCGGTTTTCGCTTGGCGCGGATGACGTCGTGCCGGATTGCGCCGACGTTCGGGCCGCGCCAAGCGAAAACCGCAACGCCAAATGGGGAGTCCAGAGGGGGGCGCCCCCTCTGGCCGCCGGAGGCTTTCCTGCCCCGCGTGGCCGGAGGGAGGCCGTCGAATCCACTTGGCTATCGGCTCGCGGGACGATAGACTGCCATCCATGAAAGTGTTGCGAGCGGCGCGCATGGAGCGGTGCATCGGGTGTCACAGCTGTTCGCTGGCCTGCGCCCGGCAGGTGCATTCCATGATTTCCTGGGCCACGGCGGGGATCCGCATCCGCAGTTCCGGGGGCATGAGC
>JBFWIY010000024.1:0-13133 GCA_050255855.1 Desulfovibrionaceae bacterium | reverse complement strand
GGCCGGCGGGCTGGAGCGCCATGCGGCCCCGGCGCGGGTTTCCGGGCCGGAATCCCGCGCCGGGGCCGCGGCGTTCCGGGCCGCAAAAATAGGGACGCCGGAGCGGGGGGCTCCGGCGTCCGGGGAGTGAGGCCCCCGGCCGCTGAAGGAGGGGGGAGGAGGCAGGCGGCCGGAAGCTGGGGGAACGGAATCAGCCGCGCCGCACGGAGACGAAGTGCTCCTGCATGGCCACGGCCCCGCCGGAGCGGTCCCAGTTGAGGATGCCTTCCTTCATGAGGCGGTTGTCCGCCGCGCCGCGGCCGCGGGCCCGCGACTCCACGGGCAGCTCGTGGCCGAAGCCGTGCAGCATGAACACCGCCTCGGGGTGGATGTGGTCCGTGACGAAGGTCTTGATGCGCGCGGTGTAGCCGCCGCCGGAGACCACGGCGTACTCGCCGTCGGCCAGCCCGAGCTCCACGGCCCGGGCGGTGTTGATCCACAGGGCGTTCTCGGGCACCCGCTCGGCCAGGTAGCGGTTGTTCACCGTGTGGCCCTGGGTGTGCACGGCGCAGCGGCCGAAGGTGACGCGGAACTGGCCCTCGGGCGGGGAGGCCGGACCCTGGTAGGGCGGCAGGGACAGGCGGCCGTCCTTCTCCAGCTTGGGGTCGATGACCTGGATCTTGCCGGAGGCGGTCTTGAACACGCCCTCCTTCACCGGCTTGTAGACCGGGGTGTCCGTGAGGGAGACCATGCCCGTGGCCTCGAAGTCGGCCAGGGTGTGGCCCGTGCCCTGGAGCTGGAAGTTCCAGAGGTCCTCGATCTTGGCGTAGTCCAGCTCCGGGATGCCCATGCGCCGGGCCAGCCCGGCGTAGATCTCCCACTCGGCCCTGGTCTCGTACACCGGCTGCATGACCCGGGCCCGGCGGATGTAGCTGGGCTTGAGCCCGTTCTTCACGGCCAGCTCGGAGTCGCGCTCCAGGTAGGGGGAGAGCGGCAGCACCACGTCGGCGAACCAGGCCGTGTCGGACCAGGAGAAGGTCACGGAGACCAGCAGCTCCAGGTTCTTCCACAGGCTCTTGACGTGCTCGGGGTCCGGGAAGGCCATGAGCGGATCGTGGCGGTGGCAGATGTAGGCCCGGATGGGATAGGGCTTGCCGCTGGCGATGGCGTCGTAGGAGAGGTTCACTAGGCCGGGCCCGGCGTCGAAGTGGCTGCGGCCCTCCATCCAGCCCGTGCCGTCCACGCGCTTGGCCTCGGGCTTGGGGAACTGGGCCATGAAGCTGGTGAGCCCCTTGGCCCCCACGTCGCCGGGCTTGCCCATGAAGGGCAGGCCGCCCTTGGCCCCGATGCTCCCGAGCAGGGCGTTGATGAGGTAGGCCGTGCGCGAGACGTAGAAGGAGTCGCCGTAGCGGGCGGTCATCCAGCCCGGGTGCCAGAGCACGGACGGGGCGGCCTCGGCCAGCTGGCGGCAGAAGCCGCGGATGGCCTCGGCGGAAACCCCGGTCTCCCGGGCGGCCCACTCGGCGTCGTAGGGCTGCACGAAGGCGGCCAGGACGTCGAAGTCCGCGAACCAGTCGGCCACGAACTGCTCGTTGTAGAGCTTCTCGGCGATGAGGGTGTGGATGACGCCGAGGTTGAAGGCGTAGTCCGTGCCGGGGCGGAGGCAGAAGAAGTTGTCGGCCTTGGCCGCGGTGACGCTGGCGCGGATGTCGATGGCCGTGAGCTTGCAGCCCTTCTCCCGGGCGTCCATGAGGTTGTTCACCTCGGCCACGTTGATGGCCTCGAAGATGTTGCGCTGCTGCACCACCACGTGCTTGGCGTTCTTGAGGTCGTAGGCCACGCCCTTGCGGCCGAAGCCGAACACGGACAGGGCGGCGTTCTGCACGTTGCGCGCGCAGGCGGCGTCGTGGTTGTTGTAGTTGGGGCTCCCGATGGCCCGGACAAAGGCGCGGTAGAAGTCGCGGAAGGGGCCGCCGCGGTCGGAGAAGAGCACGCTCTCCTTGCCGTGGCGGGCCTGGATGTCCTTGAGCTTGTCGGCCACATAGTCCAGGGCCTCGTCCCAGGACACCCGGCGCCACAGGCCCTCGCCCCGTTCGCCCGTGCGGATCATGGGGAACTGGGGCCGTTCGTGGTCCTCGGTGAGGGCGATGCCCGCAGCGCCGCGCGGGCACAGCGAGCCCGCCACGCCCCCGGCGTGGGGGTTGCCCTGCAGGAACACGGCGCGGCCGTCCTCCACGTCCGCCTGGATGGGGCAGCGCACGGTGCACATGCCGCAGATGCTGTAAACCTTGGTCTTCATGATCCCTCCTGGGCCTGGCGGAGCCCTGAAATTGTCTGAAATGGTCCTGAATCGGGGCGGAGCGGGCCGGATGACGGGCCGTCGCCGGATTTTGGTCCATGCTCTACGTAGCAGGGCCCATCGGGGCTGACAAGCCGAAACCCGGCTTGTGACGATTGGAACAATGTCCCCCCCGGCTTTTTCCGGGCTCCGGTTTTTTCGCCCCCCCCGGCTTGCGAAAAACAGCACAAAGCCGGAAGCGCGTTGACGCTGCCCCTGATTTCATGCTTATACCGTTCATAATCCCCTGCCTGACGCGCAGGGGCAACCGGGAGGAACGGCCGTGACCGACTACAAGATCAAATTGAACAAGGATCGCTGCATCAGCTGCTTCGCCTGCGTGGTGCACTGCAAGCAGAAGAACCGCACCCCCGACGGCCTGAGTCTGAACCGGCTCGAATCCGCCCTGGTGAGCGACAAGGACGGCAAGCCCCAGCTCAAGGTCCGCTACCAGCCCTGCATCCACTGCCAGAAGTGCGTGGCCGTCTGCCCCACCGGGGCCATGCAGGTCCGGCCCGGGGACGAGCTGGTCTTCGTGGACCGCAGCCTGTGCATCGGCTGCGGCGCGTGCATCGAGGCCTGCCCCTTCGACGTGCCCGTGCTGGACCCGGAGGCGGGCACCATCATCAAGTGCGACTTCTGCATGGACCGGGTGGACGCCGGGCTGCTGCCCGCCTGCGTCACCGGCTGCACGTCCAAGGCGCTCTCCTTCATGAAGGGCAAGGAGCGCCTGCGGGCCTGAGGGCCCATGGCAAGGGACATCGCCCCGGCCGGGCCCGGCCCGCGGGGTGTGGATATTCCGTGACCCAACCTAGGAACTTGAAACATCGGGAGGAGGTAGTGGTGATGAACCTTCGGAAATGTCTGCTGACCGCCCTGGCCCTGGCGGCCCTGACCGTGCTGGCGGCCGGACCGGCCTCGGCCGACCGGCTCTCCACGGCCAAGGATCAGTTGGTCCAGGCCTATGAGGCCATGGGGTCCGAGACCCCGTGCGGCCCCGAGGACGCCTTTTGCGTCAAGGACGCCGCCAAGTGCGCCGAGAAGCCCGAGCTCTGCTCCGGCGACAAGATGATCTCCCTGCGCAAGCAGGTGAAGGGCAAGAACGCCTATGCCCCCGAGGCCGAGCCCGGCTACCTGGGCATCCCCGGCGCGCCCCAGCTCGCCTGGTGGGTGGGCCTGCTCTGGGCCGTGTGGGTGGGCTGGATCTTCTCCACCGTGGGCGCCTTCGGCGGCGTCATGGCCGGCGTCGGCCACATCACCATCTTCGGCCTGGGCGACTACGCCAAGAGCTTCGGCAAGGGCCTGAAGATCAACAAGCTCGTCACGGACTCCATCCGCGTGTCCAACCAGTGGCTGGTGGGCTGTTCCGCGGGCATCGGCTCCTTCAACTATTGGAAGGCCGGCCGCCTGGTGCTGCCCCTGGGCATCGCGCTGGCCATCGGCTCCGTGGCCGGCTCCTGGCTGGTCCCGATCCTCACCGCGGGCAAGATCAACCTGTCCGCCTACATCGGCTACTTCGGCCTGTTCGTGCTGCTGCTGGGCGCCTACCTGTTCTGGGAGACCACCCCGGCCGGTCTGAAGTACAAGAAGAACGCCAAGGCCGCCGCCGCCGCCTTCCAGGAGAGCGTGAAGAAGCAGGCCGCCGGCGAGCAGGTGGACATGGCCGCCCAGGGCGTGAAGGTCAAGAAGTTCACCGCCACCCGCTGCGAGTTCACCTTCTTCGGCGTGGAGTTCCACTTCAACCCGCTGATCCCCATCCTCGGCGGCTTCGTCATCGCCTCCCTGGCCAGCTTCCTGGGCGTGGGCGGCGGCTTCATGCTGGTGCCCTTCCTGACCTCCGTGGCCGGTCTGCCCATGTACCTGGTGGCCGGCACCTCGTCCCTGGCCGTGCTCGTGGGCATGATCAACTCCATCGCCTCCTACATGCTCGTCAAGGGCACCCCGGTGGAGTGGAGCCTGGTGGGCGTGGAGCTGGTGGGCGTGGTCATCGGCTCCATCATCGGCCCGCGCACCTCCAAGTACATCCCGGACGTGTGGCTCAAGCGCCTGTTCATCGTGCTGGCCCTCTACGTCGGCATCCGCTACACCACCAAGGGCTTCCTGGGCTACAGCATCCTGCCGTAGCCGGGGCCTTCCCCTGCAACGACGGGGCCGGCGGGCGACGCCCGCCGGCCCCTTCCCTTTACCCCGGGCCCGGTTCGGGCTAGGCTGCTCCGACCAACCCAGGAGACCACGTGCTGCACGATTTCTACGCCTTCCTGGACCCGGTCCTGATCTTCGTCTTCCGCCTGCCGGCCGACCCCCTGCTGGGCTTCCTGCTGGGGCTGACCTGGGTCTCGCTCATCGCCACGGTCATCGGCGAGCTGTGCATGGCCGGGGCCTACTTCGCCAACGGCCGCCACTTCGCCAAGCTCAACCGCGACATGGTGGACAACCAGAACCTCTCGGTGCGCGCCCTGGCCCGCAAGGACAAGACCAGCTACAAGGCCTGCAACACCATGGCCAACGACGCCTTCGGCCGCAGCTTCTTCGCGGGCATCGCGCTCTTCGCCTCGTCCATCTGGCCCGCCTTCCTGGCCATGGGCTGGCTCACCTTCCGCTTCGCCCCGGTGCAGTTCAACGTGCCCGTGATCGGGGAGGTCACCCCGATCTTCTTCTTCATCCCGGTGTACATCATCGTGCGCATCCTGTTCCACCGCGCCAAGCCCTGGCTGCCGCTGTTCCGGACCATCAAGCGGAAGATCAAGGAGAACGAGGCCGGAGAGGAGCTCATCTCCTTCGCCGACATCGTCCACGAAAGCGAGGC
Source organism: Desulfovibrionaceae bacterium (assembly GCA_050255855.1). Classification (GTDB taxonomy): domain Bacteria; phylum Desulfobacterota; class Desulfovibrionia; order Desulfovibrionales; family Desulfovibrionaceae. Next base: position 8,010 of record JBFWIY010000024.1, on the reverse strand, counting down.
CGCCCGCGCCGCCCGAAACGACGCGGGCGCGACGGGAACCCCCGCCGCGCCCGAGACGCCGGCCGCCGAACCGCCCGCCGACGCGGGCCCGCGCGCCTAATCCGCCCCGCGGCTCTCCAGGGCCCGCAGCAGGCCGTCCACGTCCGACGGCCCGAGCACCAGCACCTTGCCGTCCGCCTCCACGCAGACCGTGCGGTCCTTGCGCCGCAGGGCCACCAGGGCCTCGCGCCCGTCCTCCAGCTCGAAGACGCCGCTCACGTAGCCGCCGAACTGCACGCTGCGCTTGGCGTCCTTCACGCGCAGGCGGCCGGACGGCCCCCAGGACTCCTCGGAAAACCGCCGCACCTCCCCCCAGGGCAGGGCCAGGTCGAAGAAGGGCGGGACCCGGACGTGCAGCCCCTCGGACAAAACGTCCACCCGGGTGCGCGCCGGGTTGGCCCAGAGCACGTACCAGTAGAGCGCGGCAAAGGGCAGGCCCACGGCGATGAAGCAGATGCTCATCCAGACGAACCCGGAGCGGAAGCCCCAGGCCACCACCCCGGCCAGCAGGGCCGCGGCCAGAAAAAACAGCAACAGCACCGTGCCGGACATGGGCACCTTGAAGCTCCGGGACATGCCTTCCTCCTTGAGGCCGGGACGGACCGTCCGCCGCCGGTTGGATACGCCGCAACGTAGTCCATTTGCCGCCTCCGGTCAAAATTGAGGGTTTGCGCTCCCGGGGGAATATGGCATACTCCCGCCAATCCAAACCGCCCCAGGAGGCCCCCCGCACCGCCATGCCCACGCCCCCCGACCGCCCCGCGCCCCCGGGCCTCCCGGACCGCCCGGACCCGCACCCCCGCGCCGGGAGACGGGTCCGGCTCCGCGCCCTGGCCGCCGGGCTGGCCGTGGGGCTGACCGTGCTGCTGGGCCTGCTGCTGCTCCTGCCCGGCTGCGGCGACGACGAGCCCGTCAAGCGCGTGGACCTCTCCAAACGGGTGGACCTCACCGCGCCCACCCAGTCCGACGCCATCACCTACGCCTACCTGCCCCAGTACTCCCACTCCGTGAGCTACGAGCGGCACCGGCTGCTGCTGGAGTACCTGCGCCAGGCCACGGGCCTGCCCCTGCGCCAGGTCTTCCCGGACACCTTCGACGAGCACATCAAGATGGTGCAGCGCGGCGAGATCGACATCTCCTTCTCCAACCCCTTCGTGTACATCAAGCTGGCCGAGTCCGGGGCCCAGGCCTTCGCCCGCATCATCGAGCCCTCGGGCCGCCCGGACTTCTACGGCCAGATCCTCTGCCGGGCCGACAACCCCAACATCGAGACCCTGGCCGACTGCAAGGGCAAGCGCTGGATCGCCGTGGATCCGGAGTCCGCCGGGGGCTTCCTCTACCCCCTGGGCCACTTCATCGAGAACGGCATCCGGCGCGAGGACTTCAAGGAGATCGCCTTCGCCCCGGGCCCGGGCGGCAAGCAGGAAAAAGTGGTCCTGGCCGTGTACGCCGGGACCTACGACATCGGCACCGTGCGCAACGGCACCCTGGAGATCCTGGCCGACAAGATCGACCTGGGGGCCATCCGGGTGCTGGCCGAGTCCCGGCCCTACCCGGGCTGGGTCTACGCCGCGCGCAAGGGGCTGGACCCCAGCGTGGTCCAGGCCCTGTCCCGGGCCATGTTCGCCCTGTCCATGGACAACCCCGAGCAGGCCAAGATCCTGCGCGCCGCCGGCATGCGCGGCATCCTCCCGGCCAAGGACTCGGACTACGACCCCGTCCGCGCCCTGGCCCGCCAGGTGGGCATCATGCCCCTGGAGCCCTAGGGACCCGCCGTGAACCGACTGACCACGCTGCTGCCCCGCTTCAAGTTCAGCACCAAGCTCATCCTGGGCATGGTCTCGGTGGTGCTCGGGTTCGTGCTCATCCTGGCCCCGCTGGTGGGGCGCATGGCCTCCCGGGCCCTGGTACAGGAGGCCAAGAAGCGCGGCAGCGCCCTGGCCGAGAGCCTGGCCGCCCGCGCCGTGGAGCCCATGCTGGCCCGCGACCTGCTGCGCCTGAAGAACCAGGTGGACGCCATGAAGGGCGTGGGCCAGGAAATGGCCTACGCCTTCGTCATGGACGACGCCGGCCGGGTGCTGGCCCACTCCTACCCGCGCGGCTTCCCCATCGACCTGCTGGAGGTCAACCACGCCGGCAGCGGGCGCGAGGCCGCCATCCAGCTCCTGGATACGGGCCACGGCCGCGTCTACGACTTCGCCGCCCCCATCCTCATCGGGGGCAAGAGCATCGGCACGGTGCGCGTCGGGCTCTCCCGCGCCGTGGTCCAGGCCGAGGTGAACCGCCTCATCGTGGCCATCTCGGTCTTTGCGGGCGGGGCGCTCATCCTGGCCGTGGCCGTGAGCGCCGTGTTCGCCGAGCGCGTCACCCGCCGCCTGGCCCTGCTGCGCCAGCAGGCCGAGGAGATGGTCAAGGGCAACCTGGACATCCAGACCGGCCCGGTGCTCAACCGCCACTGCTGGGAGCTCATGGACTGCAACCTGACCCGCTGCCCGGCCTACGGCGACGCCCGCCGCCGCTGCTGGTACCTCACCGGCACCCTGTGCCCGGACTGCGCCCCCCTGGACTACCCGGCCAAGCTCAACTCCTGCCAGCACTGCCCGGTCTACCGCGCCAACGTGGGCGACGAGATCCAGGACCTGGCCGAGACCTTCGACGTCATGGCCCTGACCCTCAAGGACCACATCCAGGAGCTCAAGGACGCCGAGCGCGCCATGAGCAACCAGCAGCGCCTCATGCGCACCATCCTGGACGTGACCCCGGACCTGGTCTCCCTGGTGGACACGCGCATCATCTACCAGGCCGCCAACAAGGCCTTCGCCAACTACGTGAACGCCACCCCCGAGGCCGTGGTGGGCTCCACGGACTTCGACCTCTTCGACGAGACCGCGGCCGAGACCCGCAACCTGGAGAGCCGCGACATCCTCCAGACCGGCCAGCGCCTGGACAAGGAGCTGCGCATCGAGACCGGGGGCCGGGAGCGCTGGTTCCACGTGCTCTGCGTGCCGGTCACCGACCAGGAGGGCCGCATCACCGGGCTCTTGCGCACCGAGCGCGACATCACCGACCTCAAGGTCTACCAGGAGCAGCTCATCCAGGCCCAGAAGATGGAGTCCCTGGGCAAGCTGGCCGGGGGCGTGGCCCACGAGATCAACACCCCGCTCGGCGTCATCCTGGGCTACGCCCAGCTCATGCAGGAGGACGTGCCCGCCGACTCCCAGATGCACGACGACCTGGACATCGTGGTCAAGCAGGCCCAGGTCTGCCGCAAGATCGTGGCCGACCTGCTCGGGTTCTCCCGCCAGGCCGAGAGCGTCAAGCGCGAGATGTGCTTCAACAACTCGGTCATGGAGGCCATCAGCCTGGTGAAGCACACCTTCACCATGGACCGGGTGGAGATCCAGACCGAACTCGACGACCGCTTCCCCATCATCTTCGGCGACCCGGAAAAGCTCAAACAGGTCTGGATCAACCTGCTGAACAACGCCCGCGACGCCATGCCCGGCGGAGGCGTCATCCTGGTGCGCACCCGCCTGGACACCCCGGTGCAAAAAGTGCATCTCTGGATCATCGACACGGGAACGGGCATCGATCCCGAGCACCTGGGGAAGATTTTCGACCCGTTCTTCAGCACCAAGCCGGTGGGCAAGGGCACCGGCCTGGGACTCTCGGTGTCCTTCGGCATCGTGGAGGACCACGACGGAGAAATCCACGTGGAGAGCCCGGTCCCCCCGGGCCTGCGCCCCACCCCGCCCGACGGGGTGGAGCCCGGCCCCGGGGCCGCGTTCATCGTGGACCTGCCCCTGGACCACGCCGCCCCGCCACCCCCCAAGGTCCGGGATGAGGCGCAGGACGCACAACAAGGAGCCTGAATCCATGGCTGAGATCATCGTGTTGGACGACGTGTCCGACGCCGGAACCCTGGTCAAACGCATCCTGGAGCGCAAGGGCCACAAGGTCCACGCCTTCACCGAAGAGGAACAGGCCATCCGCCACGCCGCGGAAAACCCCACGGACCTGGCCATCCTGGACATCAAGCTCAAGAAGATGACCGGGGTGGAGGTGCTGGAGGAACTCAAGAAGGTGCGGCCCGAGATCAAGGCCATCATGCTCACCGGCTACCCCACCCTGGAGACCGCCCGCCAGGCCCTGGACCTCGGGGCCAGCGAATACTGCGTCAAGCCCATCGACAAGAGCGAACTGGAGACCAAGGTCGCCGAAGTCCTCGGCGCCTGACCGCCCGGCCATGCTGCTCACCGAGCTCTTCCGCCACTGGACCTTCCAGGTCTTTGCGCCCGGCACCCTGCTGCGCACCAAGTACAACGCCTTCAAGGAGCTGCTCGCCTTTGACGAGCAGTGCCTGGACCGCATCGCCGACATCGAGGAGATCGCCTACGGCCAGGTCCAGGCGGACTGGGCCCGGGTGGCGTGGCTCGCCGAGGAGCTCGGCCGCAACTGCGCGGCCCTGGTGGACCGGCTGCGCGCCATGAGCCCCACCCGCTATGTGAGCCTTCCGGAATACCTGAACAAGATCATCTTCTACGTGCGCATGGGCCTGGACCTGGACGAGCCCGACCTCGCCCCGCCCCATGTCATCGGCCTCACCGAGGCCGCGGACCTGCCCAACCTGGCCGGGGGCAAGGCCCACAAGGTCGGGCTGGTGGCCGCGGAGACCTACCTGCGCGTGCCGCCGGGCTTCGCCGTCACCGCCAACGCCTTCAACTACTACATCGAATACAACGGCCTGCGCCCCCTGCTGGACGAGCGCCTGCGCCAGGTCAGCCTGAACGACCCCGAGACCCTGAACGAGCTCTGCGGCGAGATGCAGGCCCTGGTGCTGGAGGGCGAGGTGCCGGACGACATGGCCGCGGCCATCCGCCAGCGCGCCGAGGACCTGACCTCGGGCGGCCGCCTGCTGGCCGTGCGCTCCAGCGCCCTGGGCGAGGACTCCGAACTCTCCTTCGCCGGACAGTACGAGTCCGTTCTGGGCGTGGGGGCCGAGGGCGTGCTGGACGCCTACAAACAGGTCCTGGCCAGCAAGTACTGCATGCGCGCCGTGAGCTACCGCCTCACCCACGGCATCCCCGACGCCCGCACCCCCATGGCCGTCCTGGTCATGGCCATGGTCCCGGCCCAGGCCGCCGGGGTGGTCTACACCCACGACACCGACCGGGCCCGCGCCGTGCAGGGGGTCATGAGCATCTACGCCGTGCCCGGGGCGGGCGAGCGCCTGGTGAGCGGCCGGGCCACCCCCCAGATCTGGTGCCTGACCTGCGAGGCCGAGCCCGTACTGCTCCAGGACGCGGGCATGGCCCCGGTGCTCACCGACGCCGCCGTGGCCGAGCTGGCCAAGGCCGCCTACGAGGTGGAGGAGCTGTTCGACGCGCCCCAGGACATCGAGTGGGTCCTGAACCCCGAGGGCGAGCTCTACGTGGTGCAGGCCCGGCCCTTCCGGGGCGAGCCCGGGGGCGAGGGGCGCAGCGCCCCGGTGGCCGAGCCCACGGCGGAGATCCTGCTGGACGACGCCACCGTGGCCGCGGGCGGAGCGGGCTTCGGCCCGGTGGCCCACCTGCGGGCCGAGGCCGGACTGGGCAAGGTGCCCAGGGGCAGCGTGCTGGTGGTGCCCGCCCTGTGGCCAGCCCTGGCCGGGCTGGCCCCGCGCCTGGCCGGCGTGGTGGCCGAAACCGGCTCCCGCGCCTCGCACTTCGCCTCGGTGGCGCGCGAGTTCGGCCTGCCGGTGCTGGTGGGCGCGGGCGACCCCTACGCCGCCCTGACCGAGGGCCGCTCCGTCACCGTGGACGCCGCCTCGGGCCGGGTCTTCGCCGGGCGCGTGACGGAGGTCCTCACCGCCGCGCCCCGGGCCGACCGCGCCAACTACGCCCTGACCCGCCTGGCCGCCGTGCTGCCCCACATGGTCAAGCTCAACCTCACCGACCCCGAGGCAGAGAACTTCAGCCCCGAGGGCTGCCGGTCCCTGCACGACGTGGTGCGACTGTGCCACGAAAAGGGCGTGGCCGAGATGTTCTCCCTGGTGGGCAAGGGCGGCCGAGGCATGGGCCGGGCCAAGAAGCTGGAGACCCGCCTCCCGGTCACCATCTACGTGCTGGACGTGGGCGACGGGCTCTTCGAGACCGCCCGCGACAAGCAGTCCATCACCCCCGACGACATCAAATGCCCGTGCATGTGGTCCCTGTGGTGGGGGCTGACCAACGAGAACACCCCCTGGTCCGACAAGCTCCCCCACATGGACTGGGAGCAGTTCGACCGGGTCAGCGCCGGGCTCATCTCCACGGACTCCCGCCTGCTGGCCAGCTACGCCGTGCTGGCCCAGGACTACGTGCACCTCATGGTGCGCTTCGGCTACCATTTTTCCCAGGTGGACGCCCTGTGCGGGGACGAACCGCGCACCAACTACGTCAACTTCCGCTTCAAGGGCGGCGGCGGCCTGCCCGAACAGCGCGCCCTGCGCCTGGCCTTCATCCACGAGGTCCTGGCGGGCGAGGGCTTCACCGTCACCACCCGGGGCGACATGCTCGACGCCCAGTTCGGCCGCCAGCCCGAGGCCGTGATCCAGCGCAAGCTCACCCTGCTCGGCCGGCTGCTGGCCCGCACCCGGCTCATGGACCTGGGGCTCAAGGGCCCGAGCGAGATTCCCGAACTGGTGCGCGAGTTCCTCAAGGGCCTGACCCGCACCCCCAGCGAGTTCTGACGTGGCCCGAGCAAGCTCCCAGGCCTACGCCCTCGATTGGGTGACGGACCAGCTGGCCGTGGGCCAGGCGCCCATGAGCATGGTCCAGCTGGAGAGCCTGCGCAGCCAGGGCATCGGGGCCATCCTGAACCTGTGCGGCGAGTTCTGCGACCTGCACGAGATCGAGGCCGAAGAGGGCTTCGAGGTCTACTACCTCCCGCTCCAGGACGAGGAGGCCCCGGACCTCACCGCCCTGGAGCGGGCCCTGGACTGGCTGGACGAGGCCATTTACCTGGGCAAGAAGGTGCTCATCCACTGCCGCCACGGCATCGGCCGCACCGGCACCGTGCTCAACGCCTACCTGCTGCGCCGCGGCCTGGGCCACCGCATGGCCGGGCGCAAGCTCAAGCCCCTCAAGAGCAAGCCCGCCAACTTCCAGCAGTGGTGGGCCATCCGCAAGTACGGCCGCCAGTCCGGCCAGCTCACCGTGCGCGAGCCCTCCCTGGAGTTCCGCCACCTGGTGGACCTGGGCCCCTTTTTCGCGGACTACGAGGCCCTGGTGGTCCAGGCCGAGGACCTGGCGGCCGTGGAGCGCGCCGACGCGGGCCGCTGCGGCCGGAAGCACCAGCGCTGCTGCACCACCCCGGTGCGCCTCCAGCTGGCCGAGGCCGCCTTTCTCACCCAGCGCATGAACCGCGACCTGGGCCGCGACGAACGCCTGGTGCTCATCAACCGGGCCGTGGCCGTGGCCAAGCGCGAACGGGCCGAGGAGGCGCGCATCCGGGCCGAAGACCCGGACGGCGAGACCTGCCTGCGCTCGGCCGACGCGGTCTGCCCCCTGCTGGACTACGACCAGTGCCAGCTCTTCGAGAGCCGCCCCCTGCAATGCCGCACCTACGAGCTGCCCGCCGAGGTCCAGGCCGAGTTCTGGGACACGGTGCTGGCCCCGTCCCTGACCCGGCTCTCGGAACAGCTCTTCTTCGCCTTCACCTCCAGCTTCCCGGAGGCCGGGCTCCCCACCTTCGCCCTGCCGGACGTGATCTCGGGCCGCTACGTCCAGACCCTGTTCCACGCCATGCTGAACGCCTCGCGCCGCAACTAGCCGCCCCCCCGTCCCGGTCGGCCCGTCCCGGTCGGCCCGTCCCCTTTTCCCCCCTTTCCGACCTCGTTCCGGACCCGGTTCCGGCCCCGCCTCCGGACCCGGCCTCCCCGGCCAGGGGTTTTACGAGGTGTAAAAAATCCTGACACCATCCCCCGCCCCCGCCCGCCCCGGGCCGCGATCT
>JBFWIY010000023.1:11093-13158 GCA_050255855.1 Desulfovibrionaceae bacterium | reverse complement strand
CAACGTGGAGGGCATCCTCTGCCTGCCCGGGGACGACGGGACCAGCCGGGTCTGGCTGACCCTGGCCCACGAGGGCGGGGACGGGGAGACCGGCCGCCTGGACGTGCTGCTGCGCCAGGTGCGCCAGCTCCAGGACGTGTTCGAGGCGCGCCAGGGCGGGGCGGACCAGGCCGCCCTCACCCGCGTGGCCCGGACCTTCGGGGGCTAGGCCGCGGCCGCGGCCGGACCGGACCCCGGCAGGGGCGCGGTCCGGCCGCCGGGCCGGGCTAGAAGAGGTGGGCGATGTCCGTGCACAGGATGCGCCGGTCGCCCGAGGGATCGGTGTACACGCAGGAGATGGTGATGCAGCGGTTGCCCGAGGCCAGCGAGATGTAGGGCTCGGTGGTGTACTTGGACAGCCCCGCCCGGATGGGCAGGTAGTACTCCTTGAGCGAGTGATCGGCCCCGATGCAGGCGGGCTCGTAGATGAGCCGCTTGCTCTTCTGCAGCCGGTCCGGGTTGCAGATGGTGCCGCTCACCTGGCGGCCCTCCATGTCCAGCACGTACAGGCACTCGATGTTGGGGTGCAGGTCGATGAAGGCGGTGAGCCGGGCGTCCATGTTGTTGCCGCAGCTGGCCGTGAGCTCGGCGCAGATGGAGCGGATCAGGCTGTCGTACATGGAGAACATCCGCTTCTCGGCGTTGATGCGCTCCATGGTGTGGGTCTTGAACTGGGTCGAAATCTCGTGGATGCGCGCGCTGGTCCCGGAGCGGTCGTCGTCGCCGGTCCCGGGGCGGCCGAAATAGAAGCCCTGGAACACGTCCAGGCCGCACTCCATGAGGGCCAGGATCTCCTCGCGGGTCTCCACGCCCTCGGCCAGCACCAGGGAGCCCAGCCGCCCGCCCATCTTCACGAAGCTCTTGACCACTTCGAGCTTGTGGAAGTGCTCGTGCACGCCGGTGACCAGGGAGCGGTCGATCTTGAGGATGTCGGGCTGGAGCATGGGGATGCGGTCCAGGTTGGAGTGGCCCGCGCCCACGTCGTCCAGGGCGATGAGGAAGCCGTGCTTCTGGTAGTAGGCCACGAAGGTCATCAGGGCCTCGATGCTGGTGGCCCGGGACTCGATGATCTCCACGATGACGTTGTTGGCGCTCACCCCGCTGGCCTTGAGCTGCTTGAGCAGCACCTGGGACCCGACGCTCACGTCGTTGATGACCGAGGCGTCGATGTTGATGCTGACCATGAGCGCGCGGTTGCGCTCGTGCAGGGGGGCGAAGGACTCCAGGGCCTTCTTGCGGCAGACCCGATCCAGGGCGAGCCGGGTCTCCATGTCCTCGGCCAGGCTGAACAGGGCCTGGGGGGGGATGGTCACCCCGGAGCCGGGCACCAGCCCGCGGGACAGGGCCTCGAACCCGAAGATCGAGCCGCGCTTCAGGGAGATCAGGGGCTGGAAGCGGGTGACGATGCTTTCCTTCTCGATGATCTCGTGGATGTCCAGGTCGGTAAGGTCGGAGCATGAGAGGGGCATGAGGGGCGTCCGATTCGGCTTGACTTGGTTCTACAAAAAAAGGCCGGGGCGGGAACCCGCCCCGGCCTTGGGTATCATGCCATCACGACGGGTCTAGTCGTAGATGTTCTCTTCGCCGGTACGGATACGGAGGCTCTTGCTGACGTTCTGCACGAAGATCACGCCGTCGCCTTCCTTGCCGGTGTAGGCGGCGTCGCGGATGGTCTTGGCGGTGTCGTCCACCAGCTCCTCCTTGACGCCAACCTCAAGCCGCACCTTCTTCAGCAGGTTCACCTCGATGACCACGCCGCGGTAGGTCTCGGTGAAGCCCTTCTGGCGGCCCGAGCCCAGGATGTTGGTCACGGACATGGAGTAGATGCCCTTGGCGTAGAGCGCCTGCTTCACCGCGGTGAGCTGCTCGGGGCGGACGTAGGCGATAATGAGCTTCATGGTCTTGTCTCCTTACGTTGTTGTTTGGGTTCTTACACCAAGGCTACTCGACCGTGAAGATCTGGAAGCCGCTGTAGGCCTCGGAACCGTGCTCGCAGAGATCCAGGCCGCGCAGTTCCTCTTCCCGG
>JBFWIY010000023.1:0-10993 GCA_050255855.1 Desulfovibrionaceae bacterium | reverse complement strand
CCAGCCGCCCACGGAGTGGACCACGGAGGAACCGGCGAAGTCGCAGAAGGCGGCGGAGAAGGTGCTCTCCAGCCAGCCGGCGTCACCGTACAGGCTGCCCCAGGCCCAGTGGCCGGAGATGGGGTAGATGATGCCGGAGACCACGCAGGACAGGATGATGTAGGAGCCGAACTTGGTGCGCTCGGCGATGCCGCCGGAGACGATGGTGGCGGAGGTCGCGGCGAACACGCTCTGGAAGAACCAGAAGGTCACGCCCCAGGGCATGTCGGCATCAGCCACGTCGAACAGGCCGAAGTGGCTGTGGCCGATGAAGCCGCTCCCGGCGCCGAACATCAGGCCGAAGCCGAGCAGGAAGAAAATGGGCTGGCCCGCGGCGAAGTCCAGGAAGTTCTTCATGATGATGTTGCCGGCGGACTTGGCGCGGGTGAAGCCGCACTCCACGCAGGCGAAGCCCGCCTGCATGAACATGACCAGGACGGCGGTGAGGAGCGTCCAGAGAAGGTCGCCGTGGAACTGGGTCAGGTACTCGGGGGCCTCCACCGCGGGGGCGGCGTCCTGGGCCAGGGCCACGGCGGGAACCAGGACCAGGGCGAGGGCTCCAAGGGACTTGAGGAGCCCGCTGTGGGTAAGGCGAGAGAACATAAGACTTCCTCCTTGCAATGGGGTTGGCGGTTGTTGCTGGGGCCGATAAAAGCATCCTGTGTGCCAAAGGCGACAGGTTGTTATATTTCAGCATGTTATCATTCTCACGTAACGATATGTTGAACATTATTGGCAATATCTGTGACAAATATGTGGAGCTGTTTCCGGAATTGCTTCCAAAATTGTCAAAATGGAATATTTTATCATCATATCCGTCCCCCGCGGCGAGGCCTTCCGGGAAAGACGCGGGGACGACGCCGGGGACCATGCGGAGGACCACGCGGAGAGAATGCGGGCGGCGCGCAGAAAAAAGTTGACAACCAGCCCCGCCCTGACGTAGCCCTCGCTGCATGAGCACCCCGAACCGCTTCCAGTCCTACTACTTTTGGTATTGGTTTAGCCGCGCCTGCGGTCGCGGGACGGGTGTTGTCTAACGAGCGAAAGACCTAGACGAACAACCACTCCACGGGGCCGCAGGCGAAAGCCGGCGGCCCCGTTCGTTTTGTTCGGGGCCCAAGGCGGCGGATCCCCGGGAGCGCAACGACAAGGAGCCAGCCATGCAGATCGGTAAAGCCATCCGCCTTGAGCGCATCTTCAACCGTCAGACAGGGCGCACCGTCATCGTTCCCATGGACCACGGCGTCTCCGTCGGCCCCATCGAGGGCCTGGTGGACATGAAGACCGCCGTGGACAACGTGGCCAACGGCGGGGCCAACGCCGTCATCGAGCACAAGGGCCTGGTGCGCTGCGGCCACCGCGCCGGGGGCCGCGACGTGGGGCTCATCGTCCACCTCTCCGCCTCCACCTCCCTCTCCCCCTTCCCCAACGCCAAGAGCCTGGTCTGCTCCGTGGAGGAGGCCCTGGTCATGGGCGCGGACGCCGTGAGCGTGCACGTGAACCTGGGCGACGAGACCGAGGCCAACATGCTGGCCGACCTGGGCCGGGTGGCCTACGACGCGGGCCGCTGGGGCATGCCGCTGCTGGCCATGGTCTACGCCCGCGGCCCCAAGGTGAAGAGCGAGTTCGACCCGGCCGTGGTGGCCCACTGCGCCCGCGTGGGCACCGAGCTCGGGGCCGACGTGGTCAAGGTCAACTACACCGGCGATCCCGAGAGCTTCTCCCGCGTCACCGACGCCTGCTGCATCCCGGTGGTCATCGCGGGCGGGCCCAAGCTTGACAGCACCCGCGCCTTCCTGAACATGGTGCATGACTCCATCGAGGCGGGCGGGGCCGGGCTCTCCGTGGGGCGCAACGTGTTCCAGCACCGCGACCCGCGCACCCTGACCAGCGCCCTGGCCGCCATCGTGCACCAGGACCTGCCCGTGGCCGACGCCCTGGCCATGCTGGACGAAAACTAGCCCCCGGGAGAACCCATGAAACACGTCATCTTCAAGGCCATCCCCTTTGACAAGAAGTTCGTCACGCTGGCGCTGGAGTCCGGCGTGGACGCCATATGGACCGAGCCGGAGCGCGCCGCCGACGTCCGGGCCCTGGGCCGCGTGACGGTGCTCTCCGGCGAAGACCTCGCCCCCGTGCGCCTGGACTCCAAGGCCGACGAAGAGCGCGCCGCGGCCCTCATGGCCCAGGGACGGCGCGTGGTGCTGGAGCGCGGCTGGGAGATCATCCCCGTGGAGAACCTCCTGGCCCAGGGCGAACACCTGGCCTGCGAGGCCGAGAGCCTGGACCGGGCCCGCCTGGCCGCGGGCGTGCTGGAGCGCGGGGTGGAGACCGTGGTGGTGCTGCCCGAGGCCGCCCGGGACCTCAAGGCCATCGTGGCCGAACTCAAGCTCAGCCAGGGCGTGCTCGAACTGGAGACCGCCACGGTGACGGCCATCGCCCCGGCCGGGCTGGGCCACCGCGTCTGCGTGGACACCTGCTCCATGCTCAAGCGCGGCCAGGGCATGCTGGTGGGCAATTCCTCCGCCTTTACGTTTTTGGTGCATGCCGAGACCGAGTCCAACCCCTACGTGGCGGCCCGGCCCTTCCGGGTCAACGCGGGGGCCGTGCACGCCTACTGCGCCATGCCCGGGGACAAGACGAGCTACCTGGAGGAACTGGCCGCGGGCCGCGACGTGCTCATCGTGAACCACGACGGGACCACCGGCCTGGCCACCGTGGGCCGGGTGAAGGTGGAGGTCCGGCCCATGCTGCTCATCACCGCCCAGGCGCAGACCCCGGACGGCCCGCGCACCGGCCAGATCTTTCTGCAGAACGCCGAGACCATCCGCGTGGTGCGGCCGGGCGGCGAACCCGTGAGCGTGGTGACGCTCAATCCCGGCGACGAGATCCTGGTGCGCACGGACGCGGCCGGGCGGCACTTCGGCATGCGCATCACCGAGGACATCAAGGAGGGATGACGGCCATGAGCACGCCCAACGACCGTCAGTTCCCGACCTCGGCCCCGGCCTCGGCCCCGACTTCGGCCCCCGTCCCGGCCCAGCTCACGGGCATGGACCCGCGCAGCGGCTTCGGGCCCGAGGGCGCGGTCGACCTCACGCCCGATCCCCAACTGGACGGGCTGCGCCGCCGCATCGACGACATCGACGAGCAGCTGCTGGAGCTCCTCAACCAGCGCGCCCAGGTCAGCCTGGAGGTGGGCCGCCTCAAGGCGGGCAGCCGCGACCCCATCTTCAAGCCCCTGCGCGAAAAGATGGTCATCACCCGGCTGGTGGCGCTCAACCCCGGCCCCCTGCCCGAGCGGCACCTCACCAGCATCTACCGGGAGATCATGAGTTCGTCCCGCCGCCTCCAGCGCCCGGAGCGCGTGGTCTACCTGGGCCCGGAGGGCACCTTCTCCTATTTCGCGGGCATCGAGCACCTGGGCCACAGCGCCGAGCTCACCCCCAAGCCCAACATGGAGGACATCTTCCGCGCCGTGGCCGACGGCCAGGCCGAGCTGGGCATCGTGCCCCTGGAGAACTCGCTCCAGGGCACCGTGGGCCAGAGCCTGGACCTGTTCATGCGCTACCCGGTCTACATCCAGGCCGAGATCGCCTCGCGCATCTCGCTCGCCCTGCTCTCCAAAGTCACCAAGATCTCCGAAGTCACCCGGGTCTACTCCCACCCCAAGGCCCTGGGCCAGTGCGGGGAGTGGCTCCAGGCCAACCTGCCCGACGCCCCGCGCCTGCCCATGACCAGCACCGCCGCGGCCGCCCGGCTGGCCGCCGAGAGCAGCGACGGCGCGGCCGTGCTCGGCAACATCCGCCTCGGGGACATGTTCGGCCTGGGCGTGCTGGCCGAGCACCTGGAGGACCTGCCGGACAACTGGACCCGCTTCCTCATCATCGGCCCGGCCCCCTCGCGCGAGAAGAACCGCGACAAGACCACCCTGCTCTTCACCACCCCGGACCGGCCCGGGGCGCTCGCCCGGGTGCTCACGGCCTTCGCCGCCCGCGGGGTGAACATGACCAAGCTGGAATCCCGGCCCTTCCGGGGCGAGCGCTGGAAGTTCATGTTCTTCGCCGACCTGGACTGCGACCTGTCCAGCGAGTCCTTCGCCGACCTGGTGGACGAACTGGGCAAACTCTGCCTGACCCTGCGCGTGCTGGGCAGCTACCCCTCGGGGCTCCAGCTGCCGGGCTGAACCGCACGCCGGGCTCAACCTCATGAAGGACACCATCATGGACACCGTCACCGTCACCGCGCCGAGCTCCAAGTCCCTCTCCCACCGGGCCCTCATCGCCGCGGCCCTGGCCCCGGGCGAGAGCGTGCTGAGCGACGTGCTGGAGAGCCGCGACATCTACGCCACCATGAGCTGCCTCACGGCCTGCGGGGCCGCGCTCCGGGAGGAGAACGGCCGGGTGCTGGTCACCGGGCTGGAGCACGGGCCCCTGGGGGCCGTGGAGAAGCAGGACCCGCCGCGCGAGCTCTTCGTGGGCGAGTCCGGCACCACCTGCCGGCTCATCACCGCCGTGGCCGCCGCGGGCAAGGGCCGCTTCCGCATCAACGGCGAGGGCCGCATGCCCGAGCGGCCCATGGGCGAGCTGGCCCGGGCCCTGGCCAAGCTCGGCCCGCGCATCCGCTGGGAAGGCCGCCCCGAGTGCCCGCCCCTGGTCATCGAGACCGACGGCCTGCACGGCGGGACCACCAGCATCACCCTGGAGGAGTCCAGCCAGTACCTGTCCGGCCTGCTCCTGGCCGCGCCCCTGGCCGACGGGCCCGTGACCATCGAGGTGGCCGGGAAAAAGGCCGTGAGCTGGCCCTACGTGGCCCTGACCCTCACCGTGCTCCAGGACTTCAAGATCCCCTTCGTGGTGGAGATCCGGGACGGGAAGAAATGGGCGCAGCGGCCCTGGAGGACCCTCAAGCAGGTCGTCCCGGGCGAGATCCGCTTCACCGTCACCCCGGCCCCCTACGAGTCCGGGGACTGGCGGGTGGAGGGCGACTGGTCCAACGCCAGCTACTTCCTGGCCGCCGGGGCCCTGGGCCCCCGGACCGTGCGCGTGGACGGGCTGCGCGCCGAGTCGCTCCAGGGCGACCGCGCCATCCTGGACATCCTGGCCGCCATGGGCGCCACCACCCGCTGCGCCCCGGGCCGCGTCACCGTGGAGCCGCGCCCCCTGCGCGGCCTGGACCTGGACATGGGGCGCTGCCCGGACCTGGTGCCCACCGTGGCCGTGGCCGCGGCCCTGGCCCAGGGGCCCACGCGCATCCGCAACGTGGCCCACCTGCGCCTCAAGGAGTCCGACCGGCTGGCCGCCCTGGCGCGCGAGATCGGCCGCACCGGCTGCGGCGTGACGGTGCTGGAGGACGGCCTGGCCATCGAGCCCGCCCCCCTGCCCCCGGCCGGAACGGTGCTGGAGTGCAGCAGCCACGGCGACCACCGCATGGCCATGAGCCTGGCCCTCTTCGGCCTGCGCGGCCTGGAGGTGCGCCTGGACGACCCCGGCTGCGTGGACAAGAGCTTCCCCGGGTTCTGGAGCGAGTGGGCCAAGGTCCTGCCCCGCGCCGCGGGAGGCCGTTCGTGAGCCGGGCGCCCTTCGCGTCCGCCGCCGTGGTCGGGGCCTCCGGCCAGATGGGCGGGCTCTTCTGCCGCGAGCTGGCGGCCCGCGGCGTGGCGGTGCACCCCCTGTCCCGCCCCTATTCCGACGCCGACCTGGCCCGGGCCCTGGGTCGGGCGGACCTGGCGCTGGTCTCCGTGCCGGTGACGGCCCTGGAGGCCGTGCTGGCCCAGGTGGTCCCCCACCTCGCGCCGGGCGCGCTGCTCATGGACGTCTGCTCCGTCAAGGTCCAGCCCATGCGCCAGATGCTGGCCGCCTACGCGGGCCCGGTCATCGGCACCCACCCGCTCTTCGGCCCGGTGATCCCCGAGGGCTTCACCCCGCGCACCGTCGTCACCCCCGGCCCGGGCGCGGACCCGGCCCCGCTCCTGGCCCTGCTCGACGCCATGGGCCACCACCCCTTCCTGACCACGCCCGAGGAGCACGACCGGGCCATGGCCTTTGTGCAGGGGCTCAATTTCGTCACCAGCGTGGCCTTCATGGCCGCCCTGCGCGACGTGCCGCACATCGAGCGCTACGTCACCCCCTCCCTGGCCCGGCGCGTGGAGGCGGCCCGCAAGATGCTCACCCAGGACTCCGAACTCTTCGCCGCCGTGTCCGAGGCCAATCCCTACACCCAGGAGACCATCCGCCAGTTCCGGTCCTACCTCTCCATCGCCGCGGGCGGCGATCTGGAGCTGCTGGCCGACCATGCGGGCTGGTGGTGGCGCAACGATCCTCGGGAGGGAGCCTCGGGAGGCGGCCGCAGCTAGGCCGCGACCTCCTCCCGGGTCCCCCTCCTCCGAACCGTAGGAAGGAAGGGGACAAGGCTCCGAATCGACAACCACAACCGGATGCGAATCATGACGAAACCCATCACGCTCTCGCAGTACGGCAAATGGCTCCCGGCGGACGTGCAGACCCCCATCAGCCTCTATCTCGGGCTGGTGGGCGAGCGGCCGGGCATTCTCCTGGAATCCGCCGAGGTGGACGGCCGCCTCGGCCGCTACAGCCTCATCGCCTGGGACTTCCGCATGCGCCTCACCCAGCGCGGCGGCAACCTGCGGGTGGACACCGACGATCCCCGGCTCGCCCCCCTCAAGGACCTGGAGTCCCTGCCCTTCATGGACGGCCTGCGCGAGGTCCTGAAGCGCCTGGCCGTGGCCCAGCCCGAGGGCCTGGGGACCCTGCCGCCCATCACCCGCGGGCTCATCGGGGCCTTCGGCTACGGGGTGGCGGGCATGCTGGAGCCCAAGCTGGCCCCGGTCATCCCCCCCGACCTGGCCCACGTGGAGCTGGTGCTGCCCGGCCAGGCCGTGCTCTTCGACCACCTGCGCCACAGCTGCTGCTTCCTGGCCCTGGACCCCGACGCCGCCCCGCGCCCGGCCCCCATGGAGTGGTTCACCGAGCTCACCGCGCCGGACACCCCGGACCCGGTGAACACCCCGGACCGCGAGACCTACATGGCGGCCGTGCGCCGGGCCAAGGAGCTCATCGGCCAGGGCGAGTGCATCCAGATCGTGCTCTCCACCCGGTTCCAGGCCCCGGTGTCCGACCAGCCCTTCCGCATCTATCGCCGCCTCAGGCAGGCCAACCCCTCGCCCTTCATGTTCTACATGCGCTTCGCCGACCATGTGATGCTCGGCTCCTCGCCCGAGATGATGGCGCGCTGCGAGGACGGTCGCCTGGAGGTCCGGCCCATCGCGGGCACCCGGCCGCGCGGGGCCACCGAGGCCGATGACCTGGCCCTGGCCGACGAGCTGCTGGCCGACCCCAAGGAGCGGGCCGAGCACGTCATGCTCGTGGACCTGGGGCGCAACGACCTGGGCCGCATCGCCACCCCGGGCTCGGTGGTGGTGCGCAAGTTCATGAACGTGGAGCGCTTCTCCCACGTCATGCACATCACCAGCTACGTGGAGGGACGGCTGCGCGACGGCCTGGACGCCGTGGACGTGCTGGCCGCCACCTTCCCGGCGGGCACCCTCTCGGGCGCGCCCAAGATCCGGGCCATGGAGATCATCGCCGACCTGGAGAAGACCCCGGACGGCGAGACCCAGCAGCGCGGGCCGTATGCGGGCTGCATCGGCTGGATCGGCCTGGACCCCGGCCGGGTGGACCTGGACACCGGCATCACCATCCGCTCCATGTGGATCAAGGACGGGGTGTGCCGCTGGCAGGCGGGCGCGGGCATCGTCTACGACTCGGACCCGGAAAAGGAATGGCAGGAATGCAACAACAAGGCCCGCGTGCTCCTGGAAGTCATTCGCGGCAAGGAGGGCGGCGATGTTTTTGCTCGTCGATAACTTCGATTCCTTCACCTTCAACGTGGTCCAGGCCTTTCAGCAGCTCGGGGCCGATCCCGTGGTCTATCGCAACGACCGCGACGAGCTGCTGGACCCGGAGTTCCTGGGCCGCTGCGAGCGGGTCTGCATCAGCCCCGGCCCGAGCAACCCGGAAAACGCCGGGAACTGCCTGAAGATGCTGGCCATCCTGGACCCGGCCACCCCGGTGCTCGGGGTCTGCCTCGGCCACCAATGCCTGGGCCACTTCGCCGGGGCCAGCGTGGTCCGGGCCGAGCGCATCATGCACGGCAAGACCTCGCGCGTGTTCCACGACGGCCGGGGGCTCTTCGCGGGCCTGCCCGACCCGGTGGAGGTCTGCCGCTATCACTCGCTCCTGGTCCGGGCCGAGGAGGCCCCAGAGCGGCTCAAGGTCACGGCCTGGACCACGCAGCGCGAGGTCATGGGCCTGGCCTATCTGGACCGGCCCTGGGTGGGGGTGCAATTCCACCCCGAGTCCATCCTCAGCCCCGAGGGGCCCAAGATGCTGGCCAACTTCCTGCTGATGAACAAATCCGAGAAAACGGGGGAACACCATGTCTGAGAGCGTCGGAAACATCCTGGAACTGCTGACCACGGGCCGCCCGCTCAGCGACGAGCAGGCCTCCTTCATGTTCGATGAACTCATGGCCGGCCGCCTGGAGCCCGCCCAGGCCGGGGCCTTCTTCATGGGCCTGCGCTGCAAGGGCGAGGACTCCACGGACCTGGCCGCGGGCGTGCGCGCCGGGCTGGCCAACGCCGTGAAGATCCCCGGCGTCACCGACGCGAACCCCTTCCCCATGATCGACACCTGCGGCACGGGCGGCGACGGCCAGATGAGCTTCAACTGCTCCACGGCCGTGGCCCTGTTCCTGGCCGACATGGGGTACAAGGTGGTCAAGCACGGCAACCGCGCCGCCAGCTCCTCCACCGGCTCGGCCGACGCCCTGGAGGCCCTGGGCGTGCCCCTGGACGTGAAGCCCGAGGACGTGCTCGCCCACCTGGAGCGCGACAACTTCATCTTCCTGTTCGCCGCGGCCTACCACCCGGCCTTCCGGTACATCATGCCCGTGCGCAAGGCCCTGGCCATGCGCACCATCTTCAACTTCATGGGCCCGCTGCTCAACCCGGCCCGCCCCTCCCACCAGCTCGTGGGCGTGGGCGACCCGGACAAGCTCATGGTCATGGGCGAGACCCTGCTGCTCCTGCACGTGGAGCGCGCCCTCATCATCCACGGCGCGGGCGGGTTCGACGAGCTCACCCCCTTCGGCCCGGTGCGCGGCTACACCATCCGCGACGGCCTCATGGAAAAGATCGCCATCGGCCCCAGCCGCCTCGGCTTCCGGGAGTTCTCGCCCGACGACGTGCGCGTGCCCGACCGGGAGCGCGCCGTGGCCGTGCTGCGCGACATCCTGGCGGGCCACGGCCCCGAGGCCATGATGCAGATGACCGCCCTGAACCTGGCCGCGTCCCTGTGGCTCATGACCGACGAGCCCCTCAAGAACTGCGCCGACATCGCCCGGGACAAGGTGCACCAGGGCCTGACGCGAGGGCTCCCCGGTGCTTGATCGCTTCCGCGCGGCCAAGGCGGCCGAGATCGCCGAGCTCAAGCGGCGCATGAGCGCCGGGGACTTTCCCCGGCCCTGGGGCGGTCCGCGTCCCGGGTTCTCCGCGGCCCTGCGCGCCAAGGGGCCCGGCGCGGTCATCGCCGAATACAAGCGCGCCTCCCCCAGCAAGGGGGTCATCAACCTGGACCGGGGACCGGCCGAGGTGGCGGCGCTGTACGCCGCCTCCGGGGCCGCGGCCATGAGCGTGCTCACCGAGGAGACCTTCTTCCAGGGCAGCCTGGAGTTCCTGGAGGCCGCGCGCGGCTCGGGCCTGCCCCTGCTGCGCAAGGACTTCCTGTTCGAGCCCTGCCAGGTGGTGGCCACCGCGGCCACCCCGGCCTCGGCCCTGCTGCTCATCGCCCGGTACTTCGACGAGCCCGCCCCCCTGGGCCGGCTCATCAGCCTGAGCGAGGCGGCCGGACTGGAGGCCGTGGTGGAGGTCTTCGACGAGCACGACCTGACCCGCGCCCGCGCCGCCGGGGCGAGCCTCATCCAGGTCAACAACCGCGACCTGGACATCCTGACCGTGAACCTGGACGTGTCCCGGCGCATGTCCCTGCGCATGCGCCAGGCCCCGCGCCCGGAGCTGTGGATCAGCGCCAGCGGCGTGGAGCGCCGGGACCAGGTGGAGGAGCTGGCCGGACTCGGCTACGCCGCCGTGCTGGTGGGCACCTCCATCATGGCCGACCCGGACCCGGCCGCCCGGCTGCGGCGGCTCACCGGGCTGGAGCCCGAACCCGAACCCCGAACGGAGGCCCGGCCATGAGCGCGCTCCTCGTCAAGGTCTGCGGCATGACCAACGCCGAGACCGCCCGGCGCTGCGACGCCCTGGGCGTGGACCTGGTGGGATTCATCTTCCACCCCAAGAGCCCGCGCTGCGTGGCCCCGTCCCTGCCCGCCGGGCTGGACCTGCCCCGCGCCCGCAAGGTGGGCGTGTTCGTGCACCAGGGCGCGGACGAGGTGCGCGACCTCATGGAGCGCGGCCGCCTGGACCTGGCCCAGCTCCACGGCGGCCAGGACCGGAAGTTCTGCCGGGCCGTGGGCCCGGAGCGGGTCATCAAGGCCCTGTGGCCGGAGCGCTACGCCAGCCTGGACGACCTCATGTCCGACCTGCGGCGCTTCGCCCCGGTCTGCCGCTGGTTCCTGTTCGACGCCGGAAGCTCCGGCGGCGGTCACGGCCGCACCCTGGCCGCGACCCTGCCCGAGGCTGGCGACATCCCCCGCCCCTGGCTGCTGGCCGGGGGCCTGTCCCCCGAAACTCTGCCCGCCGCCCTGGCCCTCGGCCCCGACGGCGTGGATCTCAACTCCGGGGTGGAGTCCGCCCCGGGCGTCAAGGACTTCGACAAACTGACCCGCGCCCTGGACGGGCTCCGTCCCGGGCGGCGGTCCGAGGAGACCATATGAACAAAGGCTACTTCGGCGACTTCGGCGGCCAGGTCATCCCCGA
>JBFWIY010000022.1:0-13192 GCA_050255855.1 Desulfovibrionaceae bacterium | reverse complement strand
GGCCAAGTACTTCGTCATCTGCGCGGGCGGCGCGACCCTGATGCTGCCAGGCCTGGTGATGCTGGGCGGGCCGGGGCAGGACCTGACCTTCGAGACCGTGGCCGCCATGACGGCCGGGCTGAGCCCCGCGGTGCTGATCGCCGCCCTGCTGCTGGTCACGGTGGGCCTGGCCGCCAAGTCCGGCCTGGTGCCCCTGCACTTCTGGCTGCCCGAGGCGCACCCCGTGGCCCCCTCGTCCATCTCCGCTCCCCTGTCCGGTCTGCTGACCAAGGCCGGGATCTACGGCGCGGCGCGCATCTTCCTCGGCCTGTGCGGGGTGGGGGTGGTGGCCGCGGCGGCCCCGGGCTGGGGCGGGCTGACCTGGCTCGGCGCCCTGCTCACGGGCATGGGCGTCGTCACCATGGTCTGGGGCGAGATCCAGGCCCTGCGCCAGGACGACATCAAACGCCTGCTGGCCTATTCCACCATGGGCCAGATCGGCGAGATCATGACGGTGTTCGGCCTGTGCTCCTGGCTCTCCACCGTGGCCGCCCTCTCCCACGTGCTCAACCACGCGGTGATGAAGGATCTGCTCTTCCTCGGCGCGGGCGGGCTGGTGCTGCGCGCCGGGAGCCGCAAGCTCGACGACCTGGCCGGGCTGGGCCGCGTCATGCCCTGGACCGGCGTCTGCATGTTCATCGGCTGCCTGGCCATCATGGGCCTGCCGCCCTTCGCCGCGTTCAACAGCAAGTACCTCATGCTGCGGGCCTGCGTGCAGGCCGGGCACGTGGAGCTGGCGGCCCTGCTGCTCCTGGCCAGCCTGGCCGGGGCGGTCTACTACATGCGCATCCTCCGCCAGCTGCTGCTCAAGCCCTATGCCGGGCCGCCGGTGAAGGACGTGCCCTGGGCCATGCGCCTGCCCCTGCTGGCCCTGGCCGGGCTGGCCGTGCTCTTCGGCGTGGCCCCGCAGCTGAACACGGACCTGGTGGTCCCGGCGGCGGACATGCTGGCCCGGGCCGGGCGGATCGCGCCCCAGGTCCTGCCCAGCCTGCACGTGGACTGGCCGGTGTACGTGCTCATCCCCATGTTGGGCGCGGCCCTGCCGCTGCTGCTCAAGCATGACCGCCGGGCCGCGGGCATGGCCACGGCCCTGGTGCTGGGGGTGGCCGCCGTGGCGGCCGCGTTCCTGGCCCGGGGGCTGGACACCTTCTCCTACGCCTTCGTGCTGGCCGTGCCGGCCATGGGCTGCCTGAACATGGTCTACGCCGTGGGCTACATGGAGCACAGCCACACCCAGTGGCGCTTCTACACCTTCTTCCTGTTCATGGCGGGCGGGCTCATGGGCGTGGCCGCCAGCCGGAGCCTGTTCAGCTTCTTCATGTTCTGGGAGATCATGAGCTCCTGGACCCTGTACTTCGTCATCGTGCACGACGAGTTCCCCCGGGCCCTGCGCGAGGGGTACAAGTACTTCTTCTTCAACGTCCTGGGGGCCTGCTTCCTGTTCCTGGGCGTGGTCATGGTCACGGCCGCGGCCGGGTCGCCGGACTTCGGCGCGGTGCGCGCGGCCCTGCCGGGCATGCCCGGGTGGCAGGCCACCCTGGCCATGGCCTGCATGGCCCTGGGCCTGGGCATGAAGGCGGCGCAGCTGCCCCTGCGCATCGACATCCAGATGCACCCGAGCACGGCCCCCACGCCGGTCTCGGGCTACATCTCCTCGGTGCTGCTGAAGAGCGCGCTCTTCGGGCTGGCCAAGCTCTTCTTCGGGCTGGGCGGGCTCGGGGTGCTGGCCGCGACCTGGCACCAGGCCGCCATCATGGAGGTCCTGGCCTGGGTGGGCGGCGTCACCATCGTGCTGGCCGCCCTGCTGGCCATTTTGCAGTCCGACCTCAAGCTGGTGCTCATCTACTCCACGGTGAGCCAGCTCGGGTACATGGTCCTGGGCGTGAGCCTGGGCACCGCCCTGGGCGTGGCGGGCGGGCTGCTGCACCTGTTCAACCACATGCTCTTCAAGGACCTGCTCTTCCTGGTGGCCGGGGCCCTGCTGGTGCAGACCGGCAAGCACTCCCTGGACGAGCTGGGCGGCATCGGGCGGAAGATGCCCGTGACCCTGGCGGTGTTCGCCATCGGGGCCATGTGCGTGGTGGGGGTGCCGCCGAGCAACGGCTTCACCTCCAAGTGGATCATCTATCACGCCCTCATGGAGCAGGGCCAGGTGACGCTGGCCATCTTCTCCCTGGTGGGCAGCGTGCTGACCCTGGCCTACTTCGCCAAGTACCTGCACACCGCCTTCCTGGGCCAGTCGAGCCCGGAGGTGGAGCAGGTGCGCGAGGCCCCGCGCGTCATGCTCTGGCCCATGGTCCTGCTGGCCGCGGGCTGCGTGGTCACCAGCGTGTTCCCGGGCATCTTCCTGCTGCCGGTGTCGCGGATGCTGGCCGAGATGGGCCTGGGCGGGCTGGACGTGGCCCCCTGGGGCCTGGCCTCGGGCCGCGGGGCCTGGAACGCCACGGCGGTCAGCCTCATCACTCTGGTGGCCGCGGGGGTCGGCTGGCTCTCGCTCAAGGCCATGATCGGCAAGGTCCGGGTCAGTCCGGTGCACACCTGCGGCGTGGCCATCGCCCCGGGCCTGACCCGCATGCATTCCAACAACGTCTACGGCGTCCCCGGGCTGGCGCTCCGGCGCTTCATGTCGCGGTTCATCCGCGCCGCCAGGGAGGAGTAACGCAATGAAGGAGACCCTGCTGCCCCTGCTGCATCTGCTGCTGTTCCCGGGAGGGGCCTTCGCCCTGGCCGCCGGGCTGCTGCTTAAGGGCGTGGACCGCCGGGTGGAGGCGCGGCTCCAGCGCCGCGTGGGCCCGCCCATCCTCCAGCCCTTCCTGGACATCATCAAGCTCGCCCACAAGGAGACCATCATCCCGGCCACGGGCAACCGCGCGGCCTTTCTCGCCGCCCCGCTCATCGGCCTGACGGGCATGGCGGTCTGCGCGGCGTTCATCCCGGTGCCCGGGGCCTACGCGGGCATGGACAACATGGGCGACATGCTGGTCATCTTCTACCTGCTGCCCCTGCCCGCCATCGCCCTCATGGTGGGCGGCTCGGCCTCCAGCTCGCCCTTCGGGGCCTTCGGGTTCTCGCGCGAGATGTGCATGATGCTGGCCTACGAGCTGCCCCTGCTGGGGGTGCTGCTGGCCGTGGCCATGAAGGTGGGCGCGACCATGCCCGGCGGGGGGGCGGAGTTCTCACTGGCCGAGGTGGTGCGCTGGCAGGCGGCGAACGGCCAGCTCGGCCTGCACTGGTCCATGCTCCCGGCCCTGGCGGCCTACCTGTTCTTCCTGCCCGGCACCATGGGCGTGGCGCCCTTCGACACCCCCGAGGCCGAGTCCGAGGTGGTGGAGGGGCCGCTGCTGGAATACTCCGGCCCGGCGCTCGGGTTCTTCTACCTGGGGGCGGCGCTCAAGGCCGTGGTGGTGCTCGGCCTCGGGGTGGTCATGTTCTTCCCCGGGACCCTGCCCGGGGGCGTGCTGGTCAACGTGGCCTGGTTCCTGGCCAAGTGCCTGCTGCTGATGCTGGTGTCCCTTACGGTGGTCAAGGCCGCCACGGGCCGGTTCCGGCCGGAGCAGGCCTTCGTGTTCTATATGAAGTACCCCCTGCCCCTGGCCCTGGCCGGTCTCGGCCTGGTCTGGGCGGGGCTGTAGGGAGCGGCGACATGGTGTTCTGGAAGAAGTTGGCGATCCGCTCGCCCTGGCTGTTTCGGATCAACGCGGGCTCCTGCAACGGCTGCGACGTGGAGCTGGTGGCCACGGCCTGCATCCCGCGCTACGACGTGGAGCGGCTGGGCTGCCGGTACTGCGGCAGTCCGCGCCACGCCGACATCGTGCTCATCACCGGGTCCCTCACGGCCCGGGTCAGGGAAAAGGTTCTGCGGGTCTGGGCGGAGGTCCCCGAGCCCAAGGTCACGGTGGCCGTGGGCATCTGCCCCATCAGCGGCGGGGTGTTCCGCGGCGGCTACAGCATCCGCGGGCCCATCGACAAGTACCTGCCCGTGGACGTGAACGTGCCGGGCTGTCCGCCCCGGCCGCAGGCCGTCATGGAAGGCGTCATCAAGGCGCGCGAGGTCTGGCTCGCCCGCATGGGAGGCTGAGCATGTTCGGGTTTCTCAAGATCCTGCTGGGCAACGTCTTCAGGCGGCCCCTCACGGACCCCTTCCCCTTCGCCCCGGCCAAGACGCCCACGCGTTTCCGGGGCAAGATCCACCTCAACCCCAACGTCTGCGTGGGCTGCGGCATCTGCCGCCACGTCTGCGCGGGCCACGCCATCCACATCGAGACCCGGGCCGACGGCAGCGGCTACGACTGGGTGCTGTGGTACAACACCTGCGCCCTGTGCGGCATGTGCTGCCACTACTGCCCCACCGGGGCCATCTCCATGAGCAACGACTGGCACAACGCCCACCTGGAGTCGGACAAGTACGGCTGGCGGGAGGAGCACTTCGTGCCCTACCTCTCCTGCGCGGGCTGCGGGGCGCGCATCCGGCCCCTGCCCACCTCCGTCACCGGCCGGGTCTACGCCGACAACAACGTGGACGTGCAGCACCTCGCCCTGCTCTGCCCCGAGTGCCGGGCGCGCGAAACCGCCATCAAGGAAGAACAGCATGAAGAGCTTCAGCAAGAGCTTCAGCACCCCGGAGCCTGACGAGGGCATCCGCCAGCGGCTCCGGGACCTCTGCGTCCCGGACGGCTGGCGCGCCACCGTCAACCAGTCCGGCAACCGCTTCTACTGGTACCGGCTCCGGTCCGCCGAGGGGCTGCTCGAAGCGGCCGAGGCCCTGAGCGAGCTCGGGGCCCGGCTGTGCACCATCAGCGCCTACGACCCTCTGCGCGAGAGCGGCCATCCCTGCCACGAGATCGCCTACCACTTCGACGTGGCCGGCTCCGTGCTCACCGTCACCGCGCCCCTGGCCGAGGGGAAGCTGGAGGTGCCCTCCGTCTCCGGCTACTTCCGCAACGCCGACTGGGCCGAGCGGGAGTTCCGGGAGATGTACTCCATCCGGGTGGTGGGCCTGCGCAACGAGAAGAGCCTGTTCCTGGACGAGTCCATCGACCCGGGCATCATGAACCGGGTGGTCCCGGTCTCGGTGCTCATGAACGGGGCGTCCAGCGTGGGGCTCTGGGAGCGCATCCTGTCCGAACGCAGCGGGGAGGTGTGACGCCGTGAGCGAGATCCGTTCGGACACCTACACCCTGCCGGTGGGCCCCCTGCACGTGGCCCTGGAAGAGCCCATGTACTACAAGTTCGACGTGGAGGGCGAGATCGTGCGCGGCGTGGAGCTCACGGCCGGGCACGTGCACCGGGGCATGGAGGCCCTGGCCCTGCGCCGGACCCTGTTCCAGAACATCGTGCTCACGGAGCGGGTCTGCTCCCTGTGCTCCAACAGCCACCCCTACACCTACTGCATGGCCGTGGAGAACCTGGCCGGCATCGAGGTGCCGCCGCGGGCCCGGGTGCTGCGCATCGTGGCCGAGGAGATCAAGCGCATCTCCTCCCACCTGTTCAACGTGGGCGTGCTGCCGCACATCATCGGCTACAAGTCCTTCTTCATGCACCTCATGCAGCTGCGCGAGATCATGCAGGACGTGAAGGAGACCGTGTTCGGCAACCGCATGGACCTGGCCGCCAACTGCATCGGCGGCGTGAAGTACGACATCGACGACGAACTGGTGGCCTTCATCCTCCAGAGCCTGGACCGTCTCGAAGCCGAGCTGCCCAAGGTCCTGAAGATCTTCGAAAAGGACCGCATGATCCAGACGCGCACCCGGGGCATCGGGGTCCTGACCCTGGAGGACGCCCGGCTCTGCGGCGTGGTGGGGCCGGTGGCGCGCGGTTCGGGCGTGCCCACGGACATCCGCCTGGACGCGCCCTACGGGGGCTACGTGGACTACGCGCCCGAGCTGGTCACCGGGACCGAGGGCGACGTGCACTCCCGGGCCACGGTGCGGCTGGGCGAGATCGGGGTGAGCATCGGGCTGCTGCGCCGGGCCCTGGCCGAGCTGCCCGAGGGCCCCACGGTGGTGGTCCTGCCGGACATCCCGGCGGGCGAGTCCGTGGCCCGCAGCGAGGCCCCGCGCGGGGAGCTCATCTACTACCTGCGCACCGACGGCAGCCAGACCCCCAACCGCCTCAAGTGGCGGGTGCCTTCGTACATGAACTGGGACGCCCTGGGCATCATGCTCACCGGGGCGCGGGTCTCGGACATCCCGCTCATCGTCAACAGCATCGACCCGTGCATCTCCTGCACGGAGCGTTGAGCGGGGCGGCATGCACGAGGCGTCCCTGGTCCTGGGCATCCTGCGCATCGTGGAGCAGGAGGCCGCCCGCCACGGCGTTCGCCAGGTGACCCGGGTCCGGCTGCGGGTCGGGCTCCTGGCCGCCGTGGAGGTGCGCACCCTGCGCGCCTGTTTCGAGATCTGCGCCGAGGACACCGTGGCCCGCGGCGCGGACCTGGATGTGGAGATCGCCCCGCTCCACGGGACCTGCCTGGCCTGCGGGGCCGAGGTGGTCCTGGCGGAGCGGCGCTTCGCCTGCCCGCAGTGCGGGGCCGAGGAGCTCGACATCCGCGGCGGGCATGAAATGGTCATCACGGCCGTCGAGGTCCGATCGGTCGACGCCTCCCCCCCTTCGTCTCCCCAACCGCGTTCCCCGGGCGCGCATGCCGCCGGGGACGACTCCATTCCGAAAGGAGAAACGCCGTGAATCCCCTGGAAATCTACGCCGTCGTGGCGGATCCGCATCAGTGCAAGGGCTGCGGCAAGTGCGAGGTGGCCTGCATCGCCAGCCACAACGGCCTGTCCCTGAAGGACGCCATGAAGGCCCGCAAGACGGGCATCTTCACGTCGCGTCTGCACGTGGTCAAGACCGAGCAGGTGAAGATGCCCGTGCAGTGCCACCAGTGCGAGCACGCGCCCTGCGCCCGGGTCTGCCCCACGGGCACCCTGGTCCAGGTGGACGGCCGGGTGCAGATGCGCGCGCAGTTCTGCGCGGGCTGCCAGCTGTGCATGATGGTCTGCCCCTACGGGGCCATCAGCATGTCCTTCCTGGCCAAGCTGCAAAAGGACGAGAACGGGCTGCACGCCCGGCGCGTGGCCGTGCGCTGCGACCTGTGCGAGGACTGGCGGCGGCAGGAGGGCAAGGAGGTCACGGCCTGCGTGGAGGCCTGCCCCACCGGCGCGCTGCACATGGTGACCCTGGAGGAATTTCAGCGCATCCACGACCGGGCCGAGGAGACCGTGCGCCGCACCCTGGCCGAGCCCGGAGGGGCTGCGGCGGTCGGCTAGGCGCGGTCCGGCGGACACCTCGCCTCCACTCACGCCCGCCCCGGGGCCGGGAAGCCTGTGCCTCCCGTCCGGCCCTGCGGGCCGGGCCATGGGGGTCAGCCCGCGGTCCGGCCGTTGCGCTTGATGATCTTCTGGAGGCTCACCCGCTCGATGCCCGAGAGGCGGGCCGCCTCGGAGACGTTGCCCCCGGTCTTGGCCAGGACCTGGTCCAGGTAGTTCCGGGTGAACTCGGCGAGCACCCGGGCCTTGGCCTCCTTGTAGGGGGCGAGCCGGTCCTCGTCGCACCCGGGGCCTGCGGCCGCGTCCCCCTCGGCCTGGCGCAGGTGGGTCATGCCCACCTGGCGGCCCGGGCAGAAGACCGTGAGCCGCCGGACGGTGTTCTGCAGCTCGCGCACGTTGCCGGGCCAGGGCCGGTCGCACAGGCAGGCCACCACCTCCGGCCCCAGGACCTTGGGCGAGAGGCGCATCTCCTCGCAGGTCTGGCCCAGGAAGTGCGCGGCCAGCCGCGGGATGTCCTCGCGGTAGTCCCGCAGGGGCAGCGTGGCCACGGTGAGCACGTTGAGCCGGTAGAACAGGTCCTCCCGGAACCGGCCCGCCGCGATGAGGTCCTCCAGGTTCTGGTTGGTGGTGGCCAGGATGCGCACGTCCACCTTGATGGTGGCGTTGGACCCCACGGGCCGGATCTCCCGCTCCTGGAGCACGCGCAGGAGCTTGGTCTGCACGGCCATGGGGATGTCCCCGATCTCGTCCAGCAGGATGCTGCCCCCGCCCGCGGTGACGAACAGGCCCTGGCGGGCCTTTTCCGCTCCGGTGAAGGCCCCCTTCACGTGGCCGAAGAGCTCGCTCTCCAGCAGCTGCTCCGGGATGGCCGGGCAGTTCACGGTGACGAAGGGGCCCTTGGCGCGGTTGCTCAGGCGGTGGATGCCCCCGGCCACCAGCTCCTTGCCCGTGCCGGACTCGCCGCGGATGAGCACGGTGTATTCCGAGGCGGCCACCGCGGCGATGGACTCCTTGAGCCGGCGCATGGCCGGGGCCTCGCCCACCAGGAAGCGGCCGCAGGCGGAGCGGCGGGCCAGGTCGCGCAGGGCGCGGTTCTCCCCGAGCAGCCGGCCGCGCTCCAGCCCCTTCTGCACGGAGCGGAGCAGCTCCTCGCGCTTCACGGGCTTGGTCAGGAAGTCGTAGGCCCCGGCCTTGAGCGCGGCCACGGCGGCCTCCACGCTGCCGTAGCCCGTGAGCAGGATCACGGTCAGGCCGGGGTCCAGGTCCAGGGCCTGGTGCAGGAGCTCCTGGCCGTCCAGCCCGGGCATGCGCAGGTCCGTGAGCATGAGGTCCGCCCCGGCGGCGTTCAGGACGTTCAGGGCCTCGGCCCCGTCGCCCGCCAGGGTGATGCGCACGTCCGGGAAGCCCGCGGCGATGAGCCGGGACAGGCCCTGGGCGAAGTCGGGCTCGTCGTCCACCAGCAGGATGTGTTGGTTCATGCGGTCTCCTCCGCCACCAGGGGCAGGCGCACGCGGAACAGCGCCCCGCCGTCGGGCCGGTTCGCCACCTCGATGTCGCCGCCCAGGTCGCGGGTCAGGCCGTAGATCACGGCCAGGCCCAGGCCCGTGCCCTTGCCCACCTCCTTGGTGGTGAAGAAGGGATCGAACACGCGGTTCAGGTGCTCCGGCAGGATGCCGGACCCGTTGTCGGCCACGGTGATGGCGGCGAAGGGCGGGTCGACGGCGAGGGACACGCGCACCTGCCCGGCGCGGCCCTCCTTCTCCTCGATGCCGGTCACGGCGTCCAGGGCGTTCATGATGAGGTTGGTCAGGATGTGCTCCAGGGCGTCGGCGCTGGCGCGCACGGGCGGGATGTCCGGCGCGGCCTCCAGGGTGAGCCGGGCCCGGCAGGCCTTGGCCCGGGGCTGGAGCAGGTCCACGGTGGACGCCGCCACCGAGGCCAGGTCGCTGGGCTCGGAGGACACCGGGCGCGGACGGCTGAAGTCGAGCAGGTCGCGCACCACGCGCTGGGCCTGCTCGGTGTAGCGGACGATCATGGCCAGGTCCGCCCGGGCCTGGTCGTCCCGTTGCGAGTCGGCCAGCAGCTCGGTGTAGCAGAGGATGACGCCCAGCGGGTTGTTGATCTCGTGCGCCAGCCCGGCCGCCAGCTGGCCCACGGCCACCAGGCGCTCGTTGCGCAGCATCTGGTTCTCCATGCGCCGCTCCATGGTGATCTCGCGCAGGGAGGCCACGGCGCGGCGGCCGCCCGATTCCTGGAGGGGGTAGAGGCGGGCCGCGAAGATGCGGCCGTCGGGGAGCTCGAATTCCCCGCCGCCGCTGCCCCGGGTGGCGGCGTGCACCCGCTCCAGCAGCCCCTTGAAGCCGGGCTCGTCCAGGGCGGCGGCCAGGTCGCGGGCCGGGGTGTTGGCCAGGAGCATGGCGTCCCCGGCGTCCAGCAGCAGGAGCGGGTCCGCGATGCCCTCGAAGATGGAGGAGAGCATGGCGTTCTGGTAGAGCAGCCCGTCCAGGGCCTCCAGGTTCTCCATGGCGATGCCGAGCTGCTGGCCGATGGCCCGGGCCAGGTCGATGAGCCGGTTGTTGCTCTCCTGGGGGGTGTCCCAGTAGAGGCTCAGGAGCCCGCGGCTGGTGCCCGAGGTCTGCACCGGGATGTGCCAGGCCAGGGCGTCCATGCGCGGCTCGCCGCTGGTGACCAGGTCGTGCCAGTCCTCGGGCAGCTTCGGGGCCGCGCCGAACTCGGGCCAGGAGGCGATGTCCGACCCGGCCAGCAGGCAGAGGTAGTCCGCCCGCGCGGCGCCGAAGCGCCCGGCGATGAGCCGCAGGCCGGAGCGCAGCAGCTCCTGCTTGGTCTGGCTCTCGTTCAGGGTGTTCAGCAGCGAGACGAACAGGGCCACGTCGGCCCGGCGGTCGTCCGCCAGGCGGGTCAGGTCCACGGTGCGCGCGGCCACCTTGTCCTCCAGGGTGGCCGCGTATTCCTTGAGGTCGACGCGGGCCTGGCGCAGGTGCTCGGCAAAGGCCTCGAAGCCGTGCAGCAGGTCCTCGATCTCGTCCTCCCGGGACGGGAGCTGCTCGGTGGGGGCCTCGTCCGGGAACAGGCGCTGCATGACCCCGGTGACGCGCTTCAGGCTGTGCACCACCAGGCGGTGGAAGAACCCCTGGATGACCAGGAACAGCACCAGGATGCCCATGGCGAACAGGGAGGCGAAGGAGACGGTGGCGTCGAGGATGCCGCCCACGTCGCGCTGCACCTTGAGCCGCACCATGTCGATGCCCGCCAGCTCGCCCACCTGGCTGCCGAAGCCGCGCGTGTCCCCGTAGCGGGCGATGAGCTCCCGCGGGGCGTTGGCCGGGTCGCCGTGGCAGTGCATGCAGGAGGCGTCGTAGCGCTGGACGTACACGGTGATGAAGTTGCGCTCGCCGTCCAGCTCCCGGAACTCCTCCAGGTGCGTCAGCTTCGGATTGGCCCGGAAGCGGGCGATGTACTCGCGCTCCAGGGCGTTGGCCTCGGACTCCGGGTTGCGCGCGCCCTCGGTGACGCGGCGGTACAGGAAGCTCTCGTGTTCGAGGTTGGGATCGCTCATGACCGCCCGGGTGACGTAGGAGGTGCTCATGGCCTCCAGCACGAACTGGTCGTCGGGCAGGACCTTGTACATGGTCGGGCGCAGGGTGCTGCGCACATAGCGCTGCACGGCCTCCACCTGGGCCAGGATGAGGGAGGCCTTTTCCCGCGCCTCGCCCTCCATGAGCCGGTTCAGGTGGATGTGCAGGGCCACGGCGAAAAAGGCCACCAGCCCGGCGATGAGCAGGATCGAACCCAGGAAGAACTTGCTCTGCAAGCTGTGCGGCATGAGCCGGCGCATATGGCCTCGTTCGGTTTGGGCGGAGCATATGCGGCCGCGCGGCCGAAGGCAACGGCTGGATGGCCCGGCTGCATCCTTGCGGCGGCAGGGTGTAGCCGCAAGGACGCAGTTTGGGACGGGGAAGATTTTTATTCTCCAATTAATCAAGCTGGATGTTGTCTCGGACCTCCCTGGAACCCTTCTTGCTGAGGGGTGGATATCGCAGTGCGCCGGAGACCGCGCTGCGTCACGTGCCCTTGGAGCGGTCGTGGACCGATTCGGAGGAGGGAGCGTGTCCGGGCGTGGAGGGCCAGGGGTGGCCGCCGTCAACATTTCGTGCGCCCGGAAGAGCTTGTGAGGAGGTTGGTATGGCGGAAAGACGATGGCTTACCGAGGATAAGCTCGCCCTGATCCTGGGGATGGTCCTGTTTTGCCTCGGGATGCTGAGCTTCGTCGGCCTGGATGTGCTGGGGTGGGGCGTCAAGACGAACGTCTGGATGGACCCCGCGAAAATCTTTTCCGTGACCGCGCCCAAGGATTACGGCGCGCTGTCCGGGTACGTTTCCCTGCTGCTCACCTACGTGTTCATCACCGCCTTCCTGAGCTTCGGCGTGAAGTATCTGGGCGGTGACGTTCCCAAGTTCATCAAGTCCTTCACCGTGGTGTTCTTCCTCAGCATGCTCTGCTGGGCCCTGGGCCACTACGCGGTCATCGCGGCCACGCCGGACAAGCTGGAGAAGTTCGGGCTCACCTGGGCCATGGGCCTCACCGGCGAGGCGGGCTTCATCGTGGCCCTGGTGCTGGGCATCATCGTGGGCAACTTCTTCCCCAAGATCTCCGAGGATCTGAAGGAAGCCCTGCGCCCCGAGATGTACATCAAGATCGCCATCGTCATCCTGGGCGCGGAGCTCGGCGTGAAGGCCGTCGACGCCATGGGCCTGGCCTCCGCGGTCATCTTCCGCGGCCTGTGCGCCATCGTCGAAGCCTACCTGATCTACTGGGCCCTGGTCTACTACGTGTCCCGCAAGTACTTCAAGTTCAGTAAGGAATGGGCCGCGCCTCTGGCCTCGGGCATCTCCATCTGCGGCGTGTCCGCGGCCATCGCCACGGGCGGCTCCATCCGCGCCCGGCCCATCGTGCCCATCATGGTCTCCTCCCTGGTGGTGGTGTTCACCTGCATCGAGATGCTGGTCCTGCCCTTCGTGGCCCAGTGGTGGCTGTCCGGCGAGCCCATGGTCGCCGGCGCGTGGATGGGTCTGGCCGTGAAGTCCGACGGCGGCGCAGTCGCCTCCGGCGCCATCACCGACGCCCTGATCCGCGCCAAGGTCCTGGCCGACACCGGCATCCAGTACCAGGCCGGGTGGATCACCATGACCACCACGACCATCAAGATCTTCATCGACGTGTTCATCGGCATCTGGGCCTTTGTCCTGGCGGCGGTGTGGTGCACGTTCATCGACTGCAAGCCCGGTCAGCGCATGAAGTGGGGCGAGGTCATGGACCGCTTCCCCCGTTTCGTGGGCGGCTACGTGCTCACCTTCCTGATCATGCTGGTCATCTGCGCCGCGAACAAGGACCTGATTCCGCTGGGCAAGGCGGCTACCGCCGGGACCCACCTGTTCCGCAGCATCTTCTTCGTCCTGACCTTCTTCACCATCGGCATGGTGTCGAACTTCAAGAAGCTGTGGGCCGAAGGCATCGGGAAGCTGGCCGCCGTGTACGTGGTCTGTCTGGCGGGCTTCATCATCTGGATCGGCCTGTTCATCTCCTGGCTGTTCTTCCACGGCGTGACCCCGCCGGTGGCCTAGGGCGGACCGGGATTTCCCAACACGAAAAGGAGTTCGAGTATGAAGCCTGAAGAAGCCAATATCGCTGAAGAAATGGGCAAGATGGAGTATGAGCCCCTGCTGCCCATCGAACTGAAGCTCATCCGTTGGAGCCTCATCATCGGAGTCGTCTCGCTGGTGGTGCTGTACGCCATCAGCGCGGCCTTCTTCCCCGGCGCCCACGGCGCCTAGCCTGTCCGGCAGGCGGGCGCCGCGGAGCCCCG
>JBFWIY010000021.1:0-13388 GCA_050255855.1 Desulfovibrionaceae bacterium | reverse complement strand
GGCGCGAGTGCCACTGCCTGTACCGCACCCCGGACTGCGGGTCCGAGCGCTGCGCCTGCGTCTAGGCCATGCGCTCGCGCCGGGCGGAGCGCACCGCCACGGCCAGCGGCGAGGGGCAGGAGCGCCTGGACTTCGAGTACATGGCCCTGCCCCTGACGGGCCGCGACGGGACCGTGGTCGGGGCCCTGGAGGTGGTCATGGACCAGACGGTCATCCGGCGCGTGCAGCGGCGCATCGAAGAGGGCGTGCAGCGCATCGACGACATCGTGGACGAGCTCTCCGGCCACGCCCGGACCCTGGCCGAGACCATGCACCGCACCAGCGAGGGGGCCCAGAAGCAGCGCCGCCGCACCTCCGGCGTGGCCCAGTCCATGGAGCAGATGACCTCCACGGTGCTGGAGGTGGCGCGCAACGCCACCCAGGCCGCCACCAGCGCCGGCCAGGCCAGCGAACACGCCGGGGAGGGCAGCCGGGTGGTGGGCGAGATGATCCGCTCCATCCAGCAGGTGCACGCCCGCGTGGCCAGCCTCAACGAGAGCTTCCAGGACCTGGGCGGCAAGGTGGAGGGCATCGGCCGCGTCATGAACGTCATCGCCGACATCGCCGACCAGACCAATCTGCTGGCCCTCAACGCCGCCATCGAGGCGGCCCGGGCGGGCGACGCGGGCCGCGGCTTCGCCGTGGTGGCCGACGAGGTGCGCAAGCTGGCCGAAAAGACCGTGGCCGCCACCAGCGAGGTGGAGGCGGCGGTGCGCAGCATCCAGCAGGGCACCCGGCAGACCGTGGACGCCATCGAGCAGACCGTGCAGGTGGTGGGCGAGAGCACCGGCCTGGCGGGCCGGGCGGGCGAGGCCCTGGGCACCATCGTGGAGAACGTGGACGCCACGGCCCGGCAGATCTCGGGCATCGCCGCCGCCGCCGAAGAGCAGGCCGCGGCCAGCGAGGAGATCAACAAGTCCGTGGACGAGATCGCCCGCATCGCGGACGTCGCCGCGGGGTCCATGGACGAGTCCCGGCGCGACATCGAGGCCATGGCCGTGCTGGCCCAGGACGTGCGCGGCCAGGTGGAGTCCCTGCGCGACTGAGTCCGGTCCGGACGCCAATGACGAGGCGGCGCGGGAGGCATCCTCCCGCGCCGCCTTTTTCGCATGATCCGGGACGCTAGATCAGGCCCGCGGAGCGCAGCACGCCTTCGAGCCGGGTCTTGTTCTCGGGCTGGAGCTGGCACAGGGGCAGCCGGAACTCCGCCGGGGGGATGACGCCCATGAGGCTCAGGGCGGTCTTCACCGGGATGGGGTTGGTCTCGAAGAACATGGCCCGGTTGATGGGGTTCATCTTCAGGTGCAGGTCCTGGGCCGTGGCCATGTCGCCCTCGCGGAAGGCCCGGCACATGCCCGCCATGACCGAGGGCATGATGTTGGCGATGACCGAGATGACGCCGCGGCCGCCCAGGGCGAGCAGGGGCAGCACGGTGAAGTCGTCGCCGGAGAGCAGGGTGAAGCCCCGGCCGCAGTGCTCCAGCACGTCCGTGGCCTGGCGCATGTCGCCGGTGGCCTCCTTGACGCCGATGACGTCGGGCACGGCCTTGGCGATCTTGGCCAGGTTCTCGGGCAGCAGGTTGAGCCCGGTGCGGCCCGGCACGTTATAGAGGATGATGGGCATGGCGGCCGCCTTGCTGATGGCCTGGTAGTGCCCGATGAGCCCCTGGGTGGTGGGTTTGTTGTAGTAGGGGGTGATCTGCAGCGCCGCGTCGGCCCCGGCTTTTTTGGCCAGCAGGGTCAGATCGATGGCTTCCTTGGTGTTGTTGGACCCGGCGCCGGCGATGACCGGCACGCGGCCCTTGACCTGGTCCACGCAGATGCCGATGACCCGGCCCTGTTCGGCGTGGGTCAGGGTGGCGGCCTCTCCGGTGGTGCCGCAGGGGACCAGACCGTCGATGCCCTGCTCGATCTGCCATTCGATGAAGCCGCGGTAGGCTTCCTCGTCGATCTCCCCGTTCTTGAACGGGGTCACCAGGGCGGTGAAGGCTCCGGTGAACTGCATGATGCCCCTCCTTGCGGGTTGGCGATTCGGCCTGGGCCGGCGGAGCCCGGGCCGGTTGATGGTTGGGTTATTCCCCGGAGACGCCGGCCAGGCGGGCCTGCACCTTCGGGTCGTCGAGGATGTCGTTGTTCAGGGCGCGGAACAGGGGATGCACGTTGCCGTGCTTGGTGTCCTTGTTCCAGGCGAAGCCCTCGGCGCGCGAGGGCCAGACGTCCAGGTCCAGGCGGCTGACGAACTTGCCCTTGGCCGAGGGCCGGGCCCAGAGGGTCCGGTCGTCGCTCAGGGGCACGCCCTCCAGCTCCATGCCCGGGCCGGAGCCGAGCAGGATGTCCGGGCCGTCGCCGTGCAGGCTGTCCACCCAGGCCCGCTCGGGCATCAGTCCCCAGGTGGACAGGGCCACCACCAGGTCGGCCTCGTCCCGGGCCTCGCGGCAGAGCGTCCCGGCGGCGCGGCCCATGTCCTCGGGCACGCTCTCCTGGCGGGCGGACAGCTCCGGCAGCAGGATCACGGCCACGAGGTGGCCGTCCGCCAGGCGGACGTCATGCCGCTCGGGCCGCTTGGGGGCGGTCCAGCCCTTGGGGGGCTCCACCCCGGCCGCGCGGAGCTGCCGGTCCTCGTCGGCGGTCAGGAGCCCGGCGTCGTAGTGCAGGCCGTCCAGCACCTCCGCCAGGGCCTGGGCCCGCGCGGGCTCCAGGGTCTCGGCGGGGGTGCGGGTGAACTCGTGCCCCACGGCCAGGGTCAGCACCGGGGTTTGGGCGGATTCAGCGCGAATCATGTCGAAATACCTGGCCCTCCGGGCCAAGCCGCCAAGCAGGTGTCCCCCTCATGAGGGACACGGCCGCATGGTGCCGTAGGTATTGCCGGTGAAGAGAATGGTGAGGACGGGCTTTCCGCCGCCGTATGCCGGTCCGGAGACCAGCAACGGCAGCAGCAGCCCGAGCAGCGTGAGGAACCGGCGCATCTAGCTGTTGACGAATTCCTTCAATTCCTTGCCGGGGCGGAAGAAGGGCAGCTTCTTGGGCTTGACCTGGACCACGTCCCCGGTCTTGGGGTTGCGGCCGGTGTAGCCTTCGTAGTCCTTGATCTTGAAGCTGCCGAAACCGCGAATCTCGACCCGGTCACCCCGGAGCAGGGCCTCTTTGACGGAGTCCACAAAGGCGGTGACGATTTTGGTGGATTCGTCGATGTGGATTTTTTTCTGCTCGGCCAGGGCCTTGATGAGTTCGCTTTTGTTCATGTCGCGACTCCATGTTGGGGTGAAGGAGGGCGGTCCGGAGGCTTTCGGAGACGACCGGACAACCTTGGTCCGCCTATTCTTTTAACTATGCCGAAAGACGTGGTTTTTCGTCAAGCAAAAATCGCATCACAACTCGGGAAAAGCGCCGAGGGCCGGACGGCCCTGCAGGGCCTGGGCCTGACCGCGCCGGTAGAGCACGTATTTCCCGGCCAGGGCCGCGATGTCCCGGGCCGCAAGGGCCTTGGGATTCAGGCGCATGAGGGGCGTCTGGCGGCGCACCGCCTCGGTCAGGGCGTTGTCCTGGAGCACGTGGCCCAGGCTGGTGAGGGTGATGCCCAGGAAGTTTTCGCAGGCCTGGTTCAGGCGCTTGAAGGTCAGGGCGGCCTCCTTGGCGTCGGCGGCCATGTTCACCACGGTGCAGAAGTGCTCCACGTGGTGCTGCGTGGCCAGGACCTTGATGAGGGCGTAGGAGTCCGTGAGGGAGGTGGGCTCCGGCGTGACCACCACCAGGCGCTGCTGGGCCATGGCCGCGAAGGTCAGCACGGTGCGGTTGATGCCCGCGCCCAGGTCCAGGATGACGAACTGGTAGCTGGACACCAGGTCCATGAGCTTGGAGGTGAGGATCTGGCGCATGTCCTCGTCCATGTCCACCAGCTCGGGCACGCCGCTGGCCGCGGGGAGCACGTCGAAGCCGCGTTCCTCCACGTGGGCCACCACGTCCCGGGCGTTGACGCCGTCCACCAGCAGGTCCTGGAGGTTGCGCTCCGGGGCGATGCCCAGCAGCACGTCCAGGTTGGCCAGGCCCAGGTCGCAGTCCATGAGCAGCACGCTGTGGCCCTGGTCGTACAGGCTGCACCCCAGGTTCAGGGCGAGGTTGGTCTTGCCCACGCCGCCCTTGCCGCTCATGACGGCCAGGCTCAGGGTGTGGTTGGGGTTGCTCATGCGTCGTCCTCGCTGGTTCCGGTGAACAGGAAGCGTTTTTCGTTGGCGTGGACCAAGGTGCGCCGCAGCTGGGGCATGGGCAGCGGGGCCAGGGTCCGCTCCAGGCGGCCGGGCCCGGCGGCCTGCGCCTTGCCCAGAGCGGTGTCGGCCAGGGCGATCATCTCGGGCACGGTGAGCTCGGGGGTGCCGCGGTAGCTGGCCAGGCCGCAGCAGGGCCGGGGCGCGCCGCCGTTCAGGCCGCGCAGGGCGGCCAGCAGCTCCTCCAGAAACCCGCCGGAGCGGCCCTGGCCGATGCCCGGCATGAGCAGGCCCAGGCGGCCGTCGTCCAGGCGCGCGGCCAAGTGGTGGCGGCGCAGGCGGGCGGCCAGGAAGGCCGCGGCGCGGTCCGGGTCCTGGCCCTCGGGCAGCTGGAGCAGGGCCAGGGAGAGGGGGGTCTTGTCCAGGCGCGAGCGCTCCAGCTCCAGGTCCAGCACCCGGCGGAAGCGCTCGGGCGAGGCGGGCAGGGGCAGGGGGTCGGCGTCCAGGGCCTGGAGGTCGGCCTGGAGCCGGGCCAGCACGGGGTAGTCTCCGGCCTCCATGCTCAGGGGCAGCCAGGCCGCAGCGTCCAGGCGGGCGGTCAGGTCGCTCCAGTCGGCGTCGGTGAGCCCGGGCATGAGCCGGAACAGGCCGAGCAGGGGGCGATGGCGGCCGCCGTCCCCCGGCGCAGGCCGCGGGGCCGCGCCCGGGATGCGGCCGCGCAGCAGCTCGCGCAGTTCGTCCAGTTCGCGCCGCAGCTCGGCCACGCGCGGGTCATTGCCGGGTGTTCTGGCCATGGGCGTAGAGCAGGTAGCTCCGGATGAGGGTGTCCAATTCGCCGTCCAGCACGGCGTCCACGTTGCCGTCCTCGCAGTTGGAGCGGTGGTCCTTGACCAGCCGGTAGGGCTGGAGGGTGTAGGTGCGGATCTGGCTGCCGAAGTTGATGGCGTCCTTCTGGGCGTAGTCGGCGCGCTGCTCCTTTTCGCGCTTCTGGAGCTCGTGGTCGTAGAGCCGGGCCTTGAGCATCTTCATGGCCGTCTGGCGGTTGCGGATCTGGCTCTTCTCGTTCTGGCACTGCACCACGATGTTGGTGGGCAGGTGGGTGATGCGCACCGCGGAGTTGGTCTTGTTCACGTGCTGGCCGCCCGGGCCGCTGGCGCGGTACACGTCCACGCGCAGGTCCTCCTCGCGCACGTCGATCTCGATCTCCTCCTCGATGTCCGGGTAGACGTCCACCGAGGCGAAGGAGGTGTGGCGGCGGCCCGAGGCGTCGAAGGGCGAGATGCGGATGAGGCGGTGGATGCCGGCCTCGCCCTGGAGAAAGCCGTAGGCGTAGAGCCCGTCGACCTGCAGGGCCGCGCTCTTGATGCCCGCCTCCTCGCCCGGCTGCTCGTCCAGGATGGCGGTCTTGAAGCCCTGGTGCTCGCCCCAGCGCAGGTACATGCGCATGAGCATCTCGGCCCAGTCCTGGCTCTCCACGCCGCCCGCGCCGGGGTGGATCTCCACGATGGCGGCGGACTTGTCGTGGGGCCCGGCCAGCAGGGTGGCCAGCACCAGGTCGCCCAGGCGCTTGTCGAAGAGCTGCACCTGCTCGCCCAGGGCCTGGACGGTCTCGGCGCCGTCGTCCTCTTCGGCCAGGGCCAGCCAGTCGGCCACGTCGTCCCGGGCGGCGCGCAGGGCGTCGTAGCGCTCCAGCCGGTCGGAGATGTGGCGTTTTTCCTTGAGCAGCGGGGTCATCTGCTCGGGCTTGCTCCAGGCGTCGGGCTTGTTCACCTCGGCCTCGATGGCCTCCAGGCGGGTCGCGAGCCGGTCGTAGTCAAAGACGCCCCCAGAGGCTTTCGAACTTGTCGAACAATTCGTCGGATTTTCCTTTGAGCTCGGCGTAATCGAACATTTTCGGGGTCCTATGATGATGCGGTTCAGCGGGGCGCGTCACGACAGGCGCCGGGCGTCCCGGCGGCGGGTGAGCAGCAGGCGCAGCCCGAAGGCCGCGGCCAGGATGTACTGCCCCCATAACACGACATCATAACAGCGATGGTACACGGTTTTCAAGGTGGAGAGCGTCACCGTGCCGGCGAGCACGGTGGCCGCGTCCCGCGGGGCCGTGGCGCGGATGCGCCCCAGGGGGTCGATGAAGGCGGTGATGCCGTTGTTGGTGCAGCGGGCCATGGCCCGGCCCTGCTCCACGCAGCGCAGGGCGGCGTGGGAGAGGTGCTGTTGCGGGGCCGAGGTGTGGCCGAACCAGGCGTCGTTGGAGATGCTGGCCAGGAGGTTGGCCCCGGCGGCCACGCGCTCCTGGGCCAGGTCCGGAAAGATGGCCTCGTAGCAGATGAGCATGCCCGCGCGCACGCGCCCGGCGGCCAGGGGGGCGGGATCGCGGCCGGGCAGGAAGTCGCCCACCCCGTGGGCCAGCTTCTCGATGGGCAG
The DNA here is from genome assembly GCA_050255855.1 of Desulfovibrionaceae bacterium. Taxonomy (GTDB): domain Bacteria; phylum Desulfobacterota; class Desulfovibrionia; order Desulfovibrionales; family Desulfovibrionaceae. The sequence goes on along the minus strand of JBFWIY010000021.1, from coordinate 6,724 downwards.
GATGTCGCCCAGGGGCACGTACTCCCCGAAGGGCACCAGGTGCATCTTGTCGTAGCCCTGGGCGATCTCGCCCACCGGGGAGACCAGGAAGGCCCGGTTGTACAGGGCGTAGCCGCCGCCCTGGGCCGTGTAGGCCGGAGCGCCGGTGACCAGCCAGACCCCGCGCCGCCGGGCCAGCTGGGTGACCATGCCGGAGAGCGGGCTGGCGTCTTGGAAATAGAAGGGCATGGCCGTCTCGGGCCAGAGCGCCAGGTCGGCCGGGGCCCGGTCCAGGGCCTCGTCGGTGAGGGCCATGTAGCGGGTCACCGTGGCTTCCTGATAATCCGGGGTCCACTTCTCGTCCTGGTCCACCGCGCCCTGGACCATGAGCACCTCGGCCGAGCCCTCGGCGGGCGGGGCGAGCCAGATGCGCAGGGGGCCGAAGAGCCCGAAGAACAAAAGCAGCGCCAGGCAGGCCCAGCGCGCCGTGCGGCCGGTGTTGACCAGCACCAGCCCGGTCCCCAGGGCGGCCACGAGCCCGGCCAGGCCGTAGCCGCCCACCAGGGCCGCGGGCTGCACGGCCCAGGGCCAGGCCGAGAGGCCCGAGCCCAGGGTGAGCCAGGGAAAGCCGGTGAGCAGGTGGGAGCCCAGGTGCTCCAGGCAGGTCCAGAGCACCCCGGCGAAGCACATGAGCCAGCCCGGGGAGAGCCGCCGCGCCGCGTGGTGCATGGCCCAGGCGAAAAAGGCCCAGTACAGGGCCAGCACGCCGCCCACCAGCACCGGACAGGGCAGGGCCAGGGCCCAGGGCAGCCCGCCGTAGCGCTCCACGGGCCAGGCCACCCAGTACAGGCAGCCCAGGGCGCCCAGCAGGGCGGCCCCCCAGGCGATCCAGAAGGCCCGGCGGCCGGTGACGGCGCGCACGGCGATCCAGGTCAGACCCAGGGGCACGGCCAGCACGGCGGCGGGGACGTGGAGCAGCGGGTTGGCGAACCCGAGCCAGGCCCCCAGGGCCGTGAGCAGAACGAGCATTCCCATGGTCCCGGATCAGCTCCCCTTGACGCCGTTGCCCGCGGGCAGGATGCGGACGGTGCGCACGTGTTTGGCGTCGGCCTCTTCCACCACGAAGCGGCGGCCCTGGATCTCGAAGCTCTCGCCCTGGGCGGGGATGCGCCCGGCCAGCTGGCTCAGGTAGCCGCCCAGGGTGTCCACCTGTTCGGAATTGATGGTGATGCCGCAGCATTCCTGGAGTTCTTCCAGCCAGGTCTTGCCGGAGGCCAGCAGGCTGCCGTCCTCCTGGGGCACGATGTCGTCGGGGCGGTCGGCGTCGTATTCGTCCTCGATGTCCCCGACGATTTCTTCAAGGATGTCTTCAAGGGTGACCAGCCCGGAGGTGCCGCCGTACTCGTCCACCACGATGGCCAGGTGCACGCCCTCGGTGCGCAGGGTGCGCAGCACGCTCTTGATGTCCGCGGTCTCGGGCACGAAAAAGGTGGGGCGCATGAGCTCCCGCGCCGCGTGCGTCATGCCGTCCGGGTGGAGCAGCGCGCCCATGAGGTCCTTGGCGTGGATCACGCCCACCATGTGGTCGCGGTTTTCCTCGTAGATGGGGATGCGGGAATGGCCATGCTCGATGATGATCTCGGCCACGTCCTGCAGGGAGCTGGAGGCCTCGGCGCAGACGATGTCCGCGCGCGGGGTCATGACGTCGTCCACCGTGGTCTCGTCCAGGTCGAGGACGTTGAGCAGCATGGACACGTCCTCGGACTTGATCTCGCCGTCCTGGCGGGCTTCCTGAATGTGCTCCTCCAACGGGGCGTCGTTTTTGCCGAAAAGGCTGCGCAGCTTCATCCAGAATCGGCCCTCTGATCCGTCGTCCAAGTACCGTCTCCTTGTTGATGTTCGGCCGGCCTCCCGAAGGGGAGGGGACCCGGGCGATGGACCCGTTTCCACCGGCGTGACGGTACGTCGCAGGGTTGCGGACTGTCAACTCGGCCGGGGTACATTTCCCCAATCGTCACAGGCGTTCCAGCTTGCGCAGGTGGACCTCGATGCTGGCCACCGCGGCCGGGGTGACTCCGGAGATGCGCCCGGCCTGGCCCAGGGTCCGGGGCCGCACCGCGCCGAGCTTCTCCACGGCCTCGCGGGTCAGGCCGTGCACCGCGGCGTAGTCCAGGTCCGTGGGCAGGGGCACGTCCTCGTGGCGGCGGAAGGCCTGGACCAGGTCCGCCTGGCGGCGCAGGTAGCCCTCGTAGCGCACCCGCACCTCGGCCTCGCGCCGCACGGCCTCCGGGGCCGCGGCGATCTCCGGACAAAAGGGGGCCAGGGCGGCGATGTCCGCCTCGGGCTGGCGGAGCAGGGCGGCCAGGGGCACGGCCTTGCCCGGCGGGGTCAGACCCAGGCCGCGCAGGGCGTCGCGCGTGGCCGCGTCGGGCCGGACCACCGTGCCCTCCAGGGCGGCCAGCAGCCCCTCCAGGGCGGTCCGCTTGGCGCGGAACCCGTCCCACTGGGCGTCGCCCACCAGGCCGAGGTCCCGGCCGACGGGGGTGAGGCGCAGGTCCGCGTTGCCCTCGCGCAGCAGGAGCCGGTGCTCGGCCCGGGAGGTGAACATGCGGTAGGGCTCCCGCGTGCCCTTGGTCACCAGGTCGTCCACCAGCACGGCCATGTAGGCCTGGTCGCGCCCGGGCAGGAGGGGGGCGCGCTCCGTGTGCTCGCAAAAGACGTTGAGCGCCGCCCACAGTCCCTGGGCCGCGGCCTCCTCGTAGCCCGAGGTGCCGTTGATCTGCCCGGCCAACCACAGCCCGGGCAGGGCCTTGGCCTGGAGGGTGGGTTCGAGCTGGGTGGGGAACACGAAATCGTATTCGATGGCGTAGCCCGGCCGCACGATCTGGGCCTGCGTGAGCCCGGGGATGCAGGCCAGCATGGCCCGCTGCACGTCCAGGGGCAGGCTGGTGGGGACGCCGTTGGGATAGACCTCCGGGCTGTCCAGGCCCTCGGGCTCCACGAAGATCTGGTGCCGGGTCTTTTCGGGGAATCGCCCCACCTTGTCCTCAATGGACGGGCAGTAGCGCGCCCCGGTGCCGGTGATGACCCCGGCGTACAGGGGCGAGCGGTCGAACCCGGCGCGGATGGCCGCGTGGGCCTCGGGGGTGGTCCAGGTGAGGTGGCAGGGGACCTGCCGGAGCCGGGGCCCCGGCCCGCGGAAGCTGAATCCCGGGGGCGGGTCGTCCCCGGGCTGCACCTCCATGGCCGAGAAGTCCACGGAGTCCTTGAGCAGGCGCGGGGTGGTGCCGGTCTTGAGCCGGCCGAGCTCCAGCCCGGCGGCGCGCAGGCTGTCGCTCAGGGTGGCGGCGGGCGGATCGCCCAGGCGGCCGCCGGGAAAGTGGTCCAGGCCGATGTGGATGAGCCCGGAGAGGAAGGTGCCCGTGGTGAGCAGCACGTGGCGGGCGGGGATGATTTCCCCTAGGGACGAGACCACCCCGGCGGCCCGGCTGTGCGCCACGTGCAGGCCGCGCACGTTGTCTTGGCGGATCCAGAGCCGGTCCTGGGCGAAGAGGTCGCGCTGGACCACGCGCAGGTACTCGGCCCGGTCGATCTGGGCCCGGGTGGCGCGCACGGCCGGGCCCTTGCGGGTGTTCAGCGTGCGGAACTGGATGCCCGCCGCGTCGGCCCACAGGCCCATCATGCCGCCCAGGGCGTCGATCTCGCGCACCATGTGGCCCTTGGCCAGGCCGCCGATGGCCGGGTTGCAGGACAGGTGGCCGATGCGGTCCACGTTGATGGTGACGAGCAGGGTGGCCAGGCCGAGGCGGGCGGCGGCCATGGCCGCCTCGCACCCGGCGTGGCCCGCGCCCACGACCACGAGGTCGAAGACGTCCGGGGCGGGGGGCTTGCGGGGCATGGGCGGCTAGTCGAAGAGCATCAGGGCCATGACCTGGGCGTCCCCCAGGGTGAAGGCGATGGAGCTCGACTCGTTGGGCTGGTGGGCGTTGTTGAGCAGGCGCGACCAGACCACGGCCGGGTGTCCGGCCCGGCGCAGCATGGCCGCCACCGTGCCCCCGCCGATGCCCGCGGGCCGGGGCTCGTTGCCGTACACGGCGCGCACCGCGGCCATGGTGCGCTGGACGATCTCGGCGTCCACCGGGGTGGGCGGGGCGGCGTCCTCGCGCTGCACCACCTCGCGGGCGACGCTCACGCCGTGCTCGCGCTCCACACCCCGTCCCAGGGCGTCGAAGGCGGCCAGGACCTCCTCCGGGTCGTACTCGGGCAGGATGCGGCAGTCCACGTAGAACACGTCCTTGCCCGGGATGGTGTTCACGTTGGCCACGTTGGCCTCCTTCATGGTGGGCTCGAAGGTGGACCGGGCCGGGGTGAAGATGGGGTCCTGAGCCTCGAAGATGTGGCTCAGGGTGCGCACGCGCAGGATGAAGTCCGAGGCGGCCACCAGGGAGTTGACGCCCTGGTCCGGGGTGGAGCCGTGGCACTGCTTGCCCGTGACCGTGAACTTGACCCAGAGCATGCTCTTTTCGGCCACCTCCACCATCTCGCCCGAGGGCTCGCCGGAATCCGGGACCAGGATGAGGTCGTCCGGGCCGAAGAGGTCGGGGTGCTCGCGCAGGAGCCAGGCCAGGCCGAGGTGGCTGCCGGTCTCCTCGTCGGCCGCGAAGAGCATGCCGTAGTTCAGGTCCGGGGTGGTCCCGGTGGCCAGCAGGGCGCGGGCCGTCAGCAGGGCCGAGACCAGGCCCTGGTGGTTGTCCTCCACGCCGCGGCCGTAGAGCCGGTCGCCGTCGCGCACCAGGGTCCAGGGGTCGGTCTTCCAGAGGGTGGGGTCCCCGGGGGGCACCACGTCCACGTGGGCGATGACCCACAGGGTGCGGTCCGGATTCCTGCCGGGCAGGACCGCGGCCAGGGACGGCCGGTAGCCGCAGGCCACGTCCGGGTCCGGGGCGCGGAACTCGCGCACGTCGGCCACGCCCATGCCGGCCAGGATGGTCTTGAGGTGCTCGATCTTTTCGACTTCGCCCTGGCCGCCGTTGCGCGGGCCCAGGGCGGGAATGGCCACCAGTTCGGTCTGGAGGCGGACCACGGCGTCCGCGTCTCCGGCGATGTGGGTGAGGATGGGGTTCGGCATGGGGGGCACCATAGCCGGAACCGGCCCGGGGCGTAAAGGGGACGATGCGTTCCGGCCGGGACCGGCGGGCGGCGCGGCGGACAAAACGCAAAAAGGGCGGAGCCCGCCAGGGGCCCCGCCCGAAACGGCGAAGGGTCGGCTAGCGGCCGCGGGCGGCGCGCTTGGAGGCCTTCAACGGGTTGATCTTGGCCTTGCCGGTGCTGTCCACGGTGGCGCGGACGTGGGTGGCGAAGTTGCAGGCGCCCTTGGCCCACTTGACGGCGGGCACCGGGTAGCTGGGGCAGAACTTCTGGTCCTCGAAGGGGACCAGGCGCTCGCAGCCCTCGCACTGCTCCACGGCAGGCTGCAGGATGACGCCCTTGAACTTGAGGCCCTCGGCGGTCATCTCCGCGCCGGGCAGGCCGACATTCTTGACCTTGCTTTTCTTGACGGGGGCTTGGGTGGGGTTGGCCACGGTATCATTCTCCTTGAAGGCTCGATGTTCTCAAAAGAGCGGTATTGATATGCGCCAGCTCCGCGCTTGTCAAGCGTCCGGGCTAATCCAGGCGTCGGATGGTCTCGATGAGCAGCCGGGTGACGCGCTGGGCGTTCCGGGTGAAGACCTGGAGGATCTCGTCCCAGGTCACCGGGACCTCGTCGAGTTTCCAGCAGTCGTAGTCCGTGCTCATGGCCACGGCGGCGTAGGGGATGCCCGCCTCCATGGCCAGGGTGGCCTCGGTGGCCACGCTCATGTTGATGACGTCCCCGCCCCAGCCGCGGAACATGTGGGATTCCGCCCGGGTGGAGAAACGCGGTCCCTCGATGGTCACCAGGGTGCCGCGCGGATGGTGGGTCAGGCCCAGGGCCTGGCAGGCCGCGTTGAGCCGGGCGCGCAGGTCCGCGTCAAAGGGATCGGCCAGGGAGGTGTGCACCGGGTTGTGGGGCTCGAACCGCTCGTGGAAGGTGTTGGCGCGCTTGCGGGTGAAGTCGATGAACTGGTCCAGGATGACCAGGTCCCCGCGCCCGATCTCCTCGCGCAGGGAGCCGCAGGCCGTGGTGGCCAGGATGGCCTCGCACCCGGCCTGCTTCAGGGCCTGGATGTTGGCGCGGTAGTTCACCTGGGAGGGCGGGATGGTGTGTTCGCGGCCGTGGCGGGCCAGGAGCAGCACCTCGCGCCCGGCGATGTTCACCCGGCGCAGGGGCGAGGAGGGCTGGCCCCAGGGGGTGTCCAGAAAGACGTCGCGCTCGTCCTTCAGGATTTGGTCCTCGTGGGCGTCCTCCATGACGTCGGCGTTGTCCAGCCCGTTGCCGCCGATGACTCCGATGGTCTTCATGGATGCGTCCGGTGGCTAGAGTTCGATGAGGTACTGGTACTGGCCGCGCTGGCGGATCTTCTGGGGACCGTCCAGGAACCCGAGCTGGATGACGAAGCCGACGCCCACCACGTCGCCGCCGCCCTGGGTCACCAGGTCCAGCAGGCCGTTGGCCGTGCCGCCCGTGGCCAGCAGGTCGTCGATGATCAGGACCTTCTCGCCCTTGGCCACGGCGTCCTCGTGCATGCACAGGGTGTCGCTGCCGTACTCCAGGTCGTAGGTGACCTGGCGGGTGTGCCAGGGCAGCTTGCCGGGCTTGCGCACG
>JBFWIY010000020.1:0-13551 GCA_050255855.1 Desulfovibrionaceae bacterium | reverse complement strand
CTTGACAACACAAAATCTGGGCGCTTACTCGGGAGTGAAAACGAGCTGAGTACGATGTCCTGACCAGTTTTTTCCTTGTAGTACTTTGCAAATTCTTCTTTAAGAGTCTCCATAGATTGGTTCGAAGTAATCGGGGACCACTGTGGGTTAATCAGCCAAGGGGCAGCTTCAATAAGCTCTTGAAACTCAGATTCTACAGTCCCTGGAGTATCTTTCAAATCAATAACCTTTTCAATTACGCGAACCCTGTCGGCAGCTATTCTACCGAACGCCGACAGCTCCGCTACCTTTGCCGTCTTGAGCAAGTTCACGACAAAACAAAGTGGCGAAGCGGTTTCGTCGACGGCTTCTCGCAACTTTTTGTCAAGAGTAACATGGGGAGCCAGGACAAGCGCCAAGTCCAACAACGAATCCACCGCTCGTTGATCCTTCAGTTCCTCAGCGTTTATCTTTTGGCCAAGTATCCGTGCGTAATGAAGGGCGTTTTCCCGTATTGGTTCAAGATCTCCCCCAGGGTATTCCGCTTGGACCCTTTCCTCGGCCTTGGAAACTTCCATGAACTGCACCAGTAACTTTTTTCGCATCGGATCGCGGGACAAGGTTCCAAGCCGCCGGATCACCAGCTGCCCCCACTCCTGGAATCCCCGTCCCAACTCGTGTGACCACAACAGGTCGCGCCTGTCCGTTTGAATAAGGTCTTCACCTTCATCCAACCAGTCTGCCTGCAGTTCACCCACGAGGTAGGAACGAACCGTGTGCTCGCCGGTAAACCCGGCCTTGATGTCGAACGCTCCCGTCTGGGAGGCTATTTTGCCCCGGCAGTATATTCTGACGCCGGCCATTAAATCGTCTTTGTAAGACGACTTGGAATATGCAATCCACCCGGAGACTGGATAAAAATGCCCGTCACACTCAAATCCCGCCCTTAGATTCGACAACGGATTACCGTCCGGGCCGATGGCAGGGCAATTGGCGGCTGTCGGCTGACTGGTGTCGGTGGGATTTCGAAACACGATTTTGGTATTCTCCATCGTCTCGATCTGAAATTCCCCGACCTCGCAGCTCGATCCCTCGCTCCCATCCGTTTTCGTATTGTCTTTCAAAAAGACTCGCCAATCTTCTCTACGGATACCGAACCGTTGTGCCAATTGTCGCGAAAAATCATCCAACTTGGGGACGCTTCGATAATAAAAGTCACTCAAACGAACGGTCGTACCCGAAGAAGGCTGGACAATGCCGTCCAGAGACCCCACAGCCGGTTCGTAATCCGCCTCGTCGTCGCTGAGAATTGAATTTCTATCCATCACAAGATGAGCCGTCAGATAGCCCTCAATCTCCTTCCCGTCTCTCCCAAGCCCCTTCGTGAGCTCGCCACCTGCCGTTATCACTTCAATCTTGTTGCAAATCCCGAAAGGAGCCAGCTTCCCTACCCCTTTTCGCCCCATGACCTTTCGCTGGAACTTCCTCGACTTGTCACCACGTCGTGTGTCGAGACGACGCTCGGCGCCGACCCGAAGATAAAAATCGTTGACCTCGTCTGGGGTCATCCCCACACCGTCATCGGCAACTTCGATTGTATAGCCCTTGTCTGTCGCTGCCCCTCCGGCCTTTGAGGCAAGAAACTCTCCCATGGGGGCATGAACGTACACGTTTTCTGCGTCCGCATCATAGCTGTTCGCCACGAGTTCGGCGATCACGGCGGAGACCTTGTCGTAAAGCTTGACTCCCAGCTTGTCCACGGTCAGTCGAGATATCCGCATCACGTACTTGGCCATGACCGTATCCCCTCCCGAAGCCAAAGGAAGCCTGGTCGCGTCACGTCCTGAAAAAAACATCCGTGCGAGGCTACAAAACCACACGAACGTCCTAGATCGCCAGGCAAGATTTATTGTCTCTATTCCGAGACGAGGCGGATTGGCAAGACGCAAGGGCAAACTCCTGGACAATCCCTAATCACACCCCCACCCCGGCCGACCACCCGGCGCTCTTGTACGCCGTGAGCACCTCCTCGTCCGCCACGTAGGCCAGCCAGCCCACGTTGGGGGCCGTGGTGGCCCAGGCCGTGCCGGTCCAGACGGCCACATGGTGGTCCAGGCCGGCCCAGGCACCCGTCGCCCCGGCGGCCACGATGTAGGCGTCACCGGCCGAGGGGCTGGCCGGGGGCGCGGTCAGGTCACGGTCCTTCACCGAAAGATGGAACCCGAAGCGGCCCAGGCGCAGCAGGTTGGCGTCCATATCCACGTTCCAGCCCGACTCCCCCAGGTCCCAACCGAACTTGAGGCCGCTGCGCGGCTCGGTCGATGCTGCCATGCTAGATCCCTCCGTAGTAGTTGCCCCATTGGTAGCCCCAGCCTGCCCGGTCCACCCGGCGCTCCTGGGCCTGCCAGCCGGCGTATCCGTCTCGCTCCGCCGCCAGGGTGACGCGCAGCGCGCCGTTGAGCCGCCCGCCGGCCAGGCCGCTGTCCGCGGCCTCGTCCGCCGCCGCGTAGGTCCAGGCCGTACCCGTGAGGCCCGAGACCGTGCGCAGCAGCGCCCCGGCCTCGCCGTACACGCGCACGGTGTAGGTGGTGCCGTCCTCCGGGGTGATGGAGGCCTCGTCCTGGGTCACCACGTAGGCGGTCTGCTGCACCCGGTTGCGGTGCGCCCAGCTCAGCGCCAGCTCGCCCAGGATGGCCTCGGGCCAGGCCGCGCCGTTGACGCGCACCGGCCCGGCGGGTAGGGCCGGGCCGCCCGGGCGTTCATGCCCACGGCGTGCTGCGTGGCCGCCGCCGCGGCCAGGGTGCCCCGCCCGGTGCGCGGCAGCACCTTCACGGCCAGCCCCTCGCCCGCGGCGTATTCCACCGAAGGCAGCGTCCGCCCGGCGTCGAAGTACACCACGTCCCCCACCGCATGGGCCGCAGGCACCGTGTCCAGCACCCCGCGCGCCACGGTAAGGGTGGCCCCGCTCACGGCCTGGACCAGCACGATCTCGCCCCCCACAAAGGCCAGGTCCCCGGCCTCCACCTCCGCCAGGTCCGATGCCCCGGCCAGGGTCAGGACGGTGTCCGTCGGGTCCAGGGCCACGGCCAGCTGCCCGGCCGGGGTGAAGGTGCCGGGCGCGATGTCCGCCCAGCCCGCGCCGGAGTCCACCAGCAGGCGAAAGTCCAGGGCGTCGGCCGAGGGCTGCGCGGCCAGGACCAGCAGCACCCCGGACTCCTGGTCAAAGCCCCCGAGCACGGCCTCGTTCTCCCCGGTGACGTCGCGCACCACGAACCAGTACGGGGCCTCCAGGCAGGCCGCCTCGGCGTCCCGCGGTTCGCTCACCGGGTTGCTCCACCAGGACCCCGCGGGCGCGGTGATGAGCGAGGCCCCCTGGCCGAACACGTCCTCCACGCACTCCAGCCCCACCGCACCCCCGGCGTGGGTGCCGTAGCTCACCCGCACCACGCGCAGGACCATGGCCGTGACCCCGAACTCGGGCCAGCGCCAGCGCACCACGTCCCCGGGCTTGAGCCCCTCGGCCGCCCGGGTGCAGGTGAGCTTCACCGTGGCCAGGTTGCCGGTGCGCTGCCGGAGCTCCCGGGCGCAGACCCGCTGGGCCAGCACCGCGCTGCGGATGGCCACGTACTCCAGGGTCTCGGCCACGTTCGTCCCCTGCATGGCGGCCGCGGCCGGGTCGCGCTCGTAGACCGTGCGCCGGGTGTTGTCCGTGTCCAGCCAGGCGAGGTGCAACTCGGTGGTCGTCTGACCCAGGGCCGGCCGCGAGAACTCCCCGCAGGACACGATCTCGTCCGGCCCCAGCTCGGCCAGGGTGTCGGGGTCGTAGTCGTCCCGGATAAGCCGCAGTACGATGGTCCCGGCCTCGTAGTCGTCGTAGAGCACGGCGTCGATGATCTCCAGCACGGTCTGGACAAAGTCGTTGATGGCCGTGTCCCCGCTCCAGAGCACCGAGAGCCCGAAGCCCTCGGCATGCAGCGTGTCCGCCGCCGCGCGCCAGGCCGCGTCGTCCAGCAGGGCCTCGTCCAGGCCCCGGCCGTAGTCCGCATCGGTCAGGCACTCGCGCAGGATGTGCGCCGGGTTCATGTCCCCGTCGCCGATCTCGGCCCGGGCCGCGTACCACTGCGCCGCGCCGCGCTGCCGGGCCAGGATGCGCCGGCCCAGCACCTTGAGCTGGCGCAAATAGGGGTTGTTGCCGAAATAGAACTGCCGGAACACCAGGCTGGCCACCCCGCGCAGGGCCGAGACCGGGCCGGACACGGCCGAGGCGAGGTAGTCGTTGACGCCCTGGTCCGCCCCGCCCAGGCAGAGATCCACGCCCCCGGACACCCCGCCCTGCTGCGACTCCCCGCCAAACAGGCTGGCCGCGCTCACCTCGATGCGCCCGTTGGCCGTCCGCTCCCCGGTCCAGCCGTACTGCTCGCCGAACATGAGCCCCAGCACGGCGTCCAGGTTGTGCGCCACCACGGCCTGGACGCCGAGGTAGTAGCGGTACCCCACGGTCTGGGACTTCTTACCCGAGCTGCCCACGTCAGGCCCCCGTCTCCGGGCCCCGATCCGGGCCCGTCCCGCCCGCCTCGGCCCGGGCCACGCGGCAGGCCCGGGCGACCATGGCGTCGTCCATGGCCTCCAGCTCCCGGACCGGGATGCCCGGCCCCCGGAAGAAGGCCGCCGCGTCGAGCCCGCGCTCGCGCAGGAAGCGCCGGCATCCCCGGGCGCAGAGCCCGGCCCGGCGCGCGTGGCCGATGCGCACCATCACCTCGCTTCCGATCCCGCCGCCGCTCACTTCTTGCCCCCCTTCTTCTTGATGGCCGAGACGCGCAGGTCGCCGTACCAGACGATATTCACTGGCACGAGCCGGGTGCCGAAGAGCACCGGCACGCGCTTGGTCTCCTCGGCCGTGGAGATGTTCCAGTCGCCAAGCCCGGCCGGGGTCACGGAGGACTTCTTGGACTCCGTGCCGAGCAGCGACCCCAGCAGGGCCACGGCCACCCAGGCCACCAGCATCCACCACGCCATGATTGCCTCCTTGTTCTCGCCTTCAGTCCGCAGGCCCATCCGGCCTCAGTTCCATTTTCCTCCGCCCCGATTCCGGCATGGATCGTTCAAACGCCGCGAGGGCAAGGCGCGAGAAAAACCCAAGGCCGAAGCGTACTCCTGGTACGTGAGGGTTTGGGTTTTCGCAGCAACGCAGCCATCGTGGATGTTTCAACGATCCATCAGATGATGGGATCGCCCGAACAGGGATCCTTGGCTGGCACGTTGGGGCAGCCCCCGTGGTTCACCAGGTTGTCCCGGGCCGCGCAGGTCTCCGGGGTCTTGTCGCACCCGGCCAGCACCGAGGTGTACACCCCGGCCGTCAGGCCCGCGCAGGCCCGGGCCAGGGTCAGCTCGGCCCCGGCGTGGGCCAGCACCTCGCGCCGGGCGTTGCCAAAGGCCAGCACTCCGCCGGCGAAGGCCCCGTCCGCAAAGCCCGCCGCTGCGGGCAGGGTCACGGCCGCGCCGTCCACGGCCGAGACCCGGCCCGTGGCCGTCCAGGCCTCCGGGGCCAGCCCGCAGTGCCAGTCGCAAAAGTCGTGCGGGCAGCTCGGCCCGCAGGTGCGGCGCGGCCCGGGCACGCCCAGACCCGAGAACCACGGCTCCCCGGTGAGCCGGGCGGCCACGCCCCCAAAGGCGCAGGAGAGCACCCGCCCGCGCCAGATGGCCCGCCACGTCCCGTCCGAGCGCCGCCGCACCGTGAGCCGGATCACCCCGTCCGGCACTCCGGCGGTGAAAAGCGCCGCGGGCTGCGCCGTGGCCGGCATCTGCACCACCAGGGAGGCCCGGGCCGCCTCGCCGGTCTGCTCCAGGGCCTCGCGCCCCAGGCCGTCCAGCACGGCGTAGGTCTCGCCGTCCAGCTCCTGGTCCGCGTCCGCGCTGGTCCAGCGCCAGACCTGTCCGCCCAGCTCGAAGCGGTAGAGCTCCACATCCGCGCTCACTGCCAGATCTCCCGCGTCGCCACGCGCACCTGGCAGCGGCCGTGCCGCTGCCAGGAAATCTCCACCCGGTCCGAATCCAGCCGGGCCAGGCTCAGCCAGGCGATTTTCGTCCCCGCCGCGCCCAGGGCGGGCAGGGCCCCGTCCACGGTCAGGTCCTCGGTTTTCCCGTCGGCGTTGGCGGCCGCGGCGCTCACCCGCCGCCGGATCACCGTCCCGTCGGCCAGGGTGATGCGCAGGGCCCGGCGCACCCGGCTGGTGAGAAGCCGCTCGCACCCGGCCGCCACCACGCGCAGGACGAGCCCGCCCGCGGCCACGTCCTCGGCCAGGGTCAGGTCAAGCCGCCCCGTGGCCAGCCAGAAGGGGGTGAGCCGCCCGGCCAGCCGGTGCAGCAGGCGACGCACTCCGGCCGCCTCATCCCGGGTCCGGGCGCGCAGGGTCAGCTCCAGGGTCGCCGCGGCCGAGTCCGAATGCACCACCCGGTGCACCCCGCCGGTCTGGGCGTCCAGCTCCTCGGCCTCCCGGGCGCCCCGGCGTTCCAGCCCGGCGGCGGCGCACCACAGCGCCTGGGGCCAGATTTCCAGACCCTCCCAGGTCTCGGTCGCCGCGCCGGCGCCCCCCCGGGCCTCCGGGTCCTCCGGCTCCAGGGTGGTGAAGGCCGCCGTGCCCGTGCTGCGGCCCGCGGGGAGGTCCGTGCGCCCGAACTCCAGGTCCATGCGGCAGCGCAGCAGGGGCAGCACCGTGGCGCGTTCGTAGTCGTTCTCCACGGCCCGGGCCAGGGTCAGCCCGGCCGCGCCCACGGCCGCCAGCTCCACGGCCTCCCAGCGCTCGGCGTCCTGGCGGACCAGGGCCAACCCTCCGGCCACAAAGCCGGCCTCCGCCAGGGGCCAGGCCGTGTCCAGGGCGATCTCCAGCGTCCCGGCGGCCACGGCCCCGGCCTCGCGCTCGCCGGGCCACCAGGGCACGCCGCAGGCCCGGTCCTGGGAGGTGTGCGCCAGGGCCTCGAACCGGGCCCGCGTCCCGGCCGTGCGCAAGTTGAACCCGAGCTCCAGCCGCTGGCGCGGCCCGATGCGCGTGGCCACCCGGTCCTCCAGGCCACTGCGCGCGGTGATGACGTCCGTGCGCCACTCCAGGGCCTCCAGCATGGGGGCCAGGGGCCGCAGGGGCCAGACCGCCACCCGCGTGCCCGTCACGGCCAGCACCAGCACCAGCGGGCCGGTCAGGGTGAGGGTGATGCCGCTGTCCAGGACCGAGGCCCCGGACGCGGCCAGAAGCGTCAGCACGTGCAGGGCCGAATCCCGCGCCCCCAGCACCTCGCCGGCCTCGGCGTCGAACACCATGCCCGCCGCGTCGCCGTTGAGCACCGCCTCCAGGGTGGCGGCCGTGTCCCGGGTATTCCAGATCTCGATGGAGCGGCTCGAATCCGAGGCGATGAACCCGGCGTCCACCCGGGGGGGGATGAGCACCACCCGGTCGTACAGGTCCGTGGCATAGCTCGGGCAGGCCGCGCCGGAAAACCCCGAGGCGCGCAGCCCCGGCAGGGTCCGGCTCCCGAATCCCCCGCCCCGCCCCGCCGCTGCGGCCGCCAGCCGGTCCCCGGCCGGGGCCCGGCCCGCAAGGCTGGCCGAGAGCCCGGCCGTTGGCGTGGTGGCCACGGCCGGAAAGCCCACCCCGGTGAACGCGGCCACGGCCTAGACCTCCACCAGGACGGCCAGGCCCCGGGGGTCGCTCTCGGTCCTGGAGGCCAGGGGCCAGCACACCCAGGTGTCGGTCCCCAGCACGATCTCCTCCCCGGCCAGCAGGTTGGTCATGTCCACGTACCGGATGTTGGGGATGGTCCCCATGGGCATCCACAGATCCGTGCCCGTCCCGGTCTCGGCCAGCACCGGCAGGGGCAGCAGGGGCGAGAGCCCGAGAAAGGACGAGGGCAGCCCGCCCAGCAGGCCGTTGAGGGTCATCTGGTGGGCGTAGGCCTGCCCGGTGGTGTTGGCGTAGGGCGGGTACTGCAGGGCATTGCCCAGGGGCCAGCGCGACCGTCGCTCCGCCCCGTAGGCCGTGGGCAAAAACCAGGCAAAGGGGTAGGCCCCGCCCAGGTCCGAGCGCAGGAAGCAGGCCTGGTATGTGCCCGAGCTGACGTCGTACCCCTGCACAAAAGGTCCCACGTCAAGGCCATAGTCGTTGTAGCTCCCGGTCATGAACTCCCCGCCGGCCAGCACCCCAAATGGGGTGATGCGGCCCCAGACCAGCCACTGGAACACCCCGGCCGAGATCTCCAGCACCAGCGCCACCGCGGGCGTGTCCTCCCAGGCGTAGACGTGCAGGGCGCCCCCGTCCGCCACGTTGTTCAGGATCGGCCCCAGGCCGTTGCCGTTGGTGGCCAGGCAGGCCCCGGGCTGCTTGTCCCAGTTGGCCCCGGCGTCCAGCCCCGTGGCCACGGCCAGGCCCACGGCGTTGGACCGGTACGAGATGGGGTAGTAACTGCGCAGCTTGGAGTTGCCCACAAACCCGAACAGCTCCGCGTGCAGCTCGTCCTTGTGGACGTGCAGCCGGCGGCCCGCGGTGGGCACGTAGGAGGTGCTGTAGCTGAAGAGCGACTCCGCGTTCAGGTCCACGGTCCAGCCTTCGTCCTCCAGGAACTGCGCCAGGCTGGAGACGATCTCCACCGGGGAGGTGGGGGTGAATGTGGCCACGCCCATGGCTCACTCCAGGGCCAGGTCCCAATAGTCGGCCCGGGCGGTGCGGTAGAGGTTCTGGACCACCAGGTGGTCCACCGAGTCCACGGTGACTAAATCCCCGGCGGCCAGCCCCTGGCCCGAGACGTGGAAGCAGCCCTCCAGCTCGCCAAAGGTCTCCCGGCTCGGGGTCGCACAGCCCAGGATGAGCGGGGTGAGCACCGGCGACCCGTCCGGGGCCTGCACCGTGATGGCGCACCCGCCCATGCGGGCGGCCGTATTCGTCGAGGTGAGCGGATAACGGTTCTGGTTGGAAAAGGGCCACACGAACTTGTCGGATCTGGCGTATTCACTGCTGCCGTTGACGTTGCGCAGCCCCTGCCAGACTCCGCCGTGCAGCAGGCGCAGGGCCGTGCGCCCCGAGTTCAGGGTGTACTCGCCCGGGTCCGCGAACTGCCGGGCGTCCACCCCGGTGGCGGACCAGCGGTAGGTCTCGTACCCCGTGCCCGTGCCGCCCACGGCCAGGGGGTACTGGTACTGTCCGGGCGATCCGTAGGGCTTGATGAGCCCCAGGTACGCGGCCACGAACACCGTGCTCACCTGGGCCACGATGACCACGCGCCGACCCGAGGCCACGAACCAGTAAGGGATGTCGCTGTCCCACAGGGGCAGGATGGGCGGGGTGGCGCCGATACGGCCGGGCTGGCCGAACCCCAGCCCGGCCGTGTATCCGGTGAAGCCCTGCAGGGTCCAGCCGTAGGCGTCGGCAGCGGCGTCGGCGTAGGCCTGCGCCCCCACAAAGACCTCATCCGCGCCCGAGGCCCCGGGGCCGTGGGCCACCAGGGTCCCGGCGTCCCACAGGTCGATGACCCAGCCCTGAGCGGCCAGAAAGGTCTGCAGCCGGTCCAGCAGGTCCAGGTGCCCGGACGCCGTGCCCGTGGATACGGCCATGCCTACCTCCTCAGCATCTGGGGGTTGCGGCGGATGACGTTCAAAATGACCCGCTCCCCCGCCGAGGAGCTCAGAAAGTCCTGCACGATTTCGGGATCCAGCGTGTTGATGATGCGCACCCCGCCGGAGGCGTCGGCCCCGCTTGCATCCTGGCGCAGGTTGTCCCGGTGCCTCGGGTCGGACCGGGTCAGCACCTCCTCGCCCCGCTTGGCGATGATGCCCATTTCGTCGCCCACCAGCCCGCCTCCGTGGAAGCGGCGCGCCCCGGCGAACACCAGCGGGCTCACGACCCGGCGCGCCCCGCCGGTCTCGCCCACCACCCCGCCGGAGTGGAACAGCCCGGCCAGCATGCCGGCCAGCCCGCCCGCCTCGCTGGCGCTGGAGCCCGAGAGCATGGCCGCCAGGGGCCCGGTGATGAGCTGCTCGCTGGCCAGCCGCCCGAAGGAGGCGATCCAGGAACGCACCATGTCCTCCACCTCGAACTCCCCGGTGCTGGTCCACTCGCCCATCTTGGCGTTGAAGTCGTCGAACATGCCGGTGACGATGTCCGACATCCTGCCGGCCAGCCCGTCCACCCGGTCCGCGTAGGTCTCCCAGGCCAGGGTCATGGCGTCGGCCAGGGAGTCCGAGGCGGCCAGCCGCTCCCGCTCCTCCTGGCGCAGCTGCGCCGTGATCTCCGCCTCCTGGGCCTGGCGCCACGCGGCGTAGTCCCGGTCGATGCGCCGGCGCTCCTCGTCGCTGGCCAGCTTGTAGCCCTCCCGGGCCTGGTACCCGGCCAGCTCGGCCTCCAACTCGGCCCGCATCTGCGCCGAACGCGGCCCCCCGGCCCGAGCCTTCTGCCCGGCCTGGTCCAGGAGCTCCGCCACGGGCCGGCGCTCCGCCTCGGCCACGCGCGCCAGCTCCGCCGCCTCCCACTGGGCCACGCGGACCTTGTCCGCCCCGGCGGCCAGGGCCGCCTGCTTCCGGGCCTCGATCTGCGCCAGCTCAAAGGCGGTCTCGCCCTGGATGGTCCGCAGATAGTCGGCGTCGAACTGGTCCAGGATCCGCTGCCGCTCCTCGGCCTCGCGGCGCATGGCCTCGATCTGCTCGTCCACCAGGGCCCGCAGCTTCTCGCTCCGGTATTCCCGGAAGGCGGAATCCATCTGCGACTGCTGCGCCGGCGAGGCCTGCCGGTAGGCCTCGCTCGCCCGGTAGGCCCGCTCTTCCTGGGCCAGCTGCCAGCGGTAAAAGGCCTCGGCGCTCATGCGCCGCTTGTTGTAGTACTCCTCCCACCCGGCCAGCAGCTTGGCCCGCCCGGCGGCGGACTTGTCGTCATCCCCGGATGCCCCCCCGGTCCTGGGGGCCTTGTTGACGGGTTCACGATTGACCTTGCCGTAGGCGATGTTGAGCCCGCGCTCCTTCTTGGGCCTTCCATGGTAGACGTCGCTGAAATCCTGAAGGTCCTGTATCATCCGCTGCGTGCTGTCCTCGATGCTGCGCATGGCGTCCTGCACGTCCTTCCTGGCCTGCTCCGTGACCTTGTCCAGCACGTCGTTCACCAGGGCCACGCCGCCGATGACGAACGCCCCGGCCTTGCCGAACAGGGCGTACCCGATGAGCCCGGTTTCGAGCCACTCCCCGGGAACGGAGCGGATCAGCTGGATCACCGCGCCCAGGGCCGGCGCCAGGTTCAGCAGGGCCACGGACGATTCCGTGACCCCCTTGGCGAAACCGGCCAGCCCCTGCTGCACGTCCGGGTCCCGCAGCATGTCGCGCAGCTTCTCCATGCCGGCCATGACCGCGTCGGTGAATCCGCCCCGGGCGATCTCCGCCCGCACGTCCTTGAGGGTGTCCTTGAACAGGTTCAGGGCCCGCTGGGCCCGGGGCATGGCGTCCCCGGCGAACCGCCGGCCCATCTCCTGGGTAAACCTCGGCAGAAAGTCCTCGGCCATGAGCTTGCCGCTCTCCACCATCTTGAGCAGTTCGCCCGTGGTGACGCCCATGGCGTCGGCCGCGATCTGCATGGCCCCGGGCAGCCGGTCGCCCAGCTGGCGCTTGAGCTCCTCCATGCTCACGGTGCCCTTGGAGACCATCTGCTCCAGGGCGTAGAACACCCCGCCCATCTGCTCCTGGGAGAGCGCCATGTCCGCCCCGGCGCTCATGACGCTGGAGACCAGGTCGCGCACCCCCTGGCCCTGCAGGCTCGTGTTCTTGGCCGCGGCGTAGAGGTTGCGCGTGGATTCGGCGATGCCGTAGAAGGAGAAGCCCACCCGCTCCGCCTCCTTGCGCAGGAAGGCCAGCTCGTCGGCCCCGTCCCGCGCGCTGCCCGTCACCTTGGCGAAGCTCTTGTCCAGCCGCTCCACGTCGATGGACGCGCTGTACAGCGAGGTGCCCAGCGCCCCCATCGCCACGCCGCCCACGGCCGTGCCCAGGCTCAGGGCGCGGCTCTTCAGCCGGTCCAGCTCCATGGAGATGCGCCGGAACTGGCTCGTGGCCAGGTCCCGGGCGGAGACGATGATCCTGGTTTCCGCGGCCATGCCTCACTCCTCCGGACGGCGGTCACGCCGCCTGGCCCAGCTCTCCAGCTGCACCGCCTCCAGGCACTGGATCTGCCGCAGCATGCGCCAGTCCACCCGCACCGGCGGGAAGAGCCGCCGGGCCACGAAGTCGAGCACGGCATAGTCCAGCCCCACGGGGCCCTCGAAGCCGATGCGCCATTGCAGCCCCATGGCCGTGAAGAGGCGCACGGCGTCCCGGTTCTCCGCACGGGTCTCCGGTTCCGAGAGCGCCGTCTCGCAGCCTACGCACTCTCCCTGCTCCCATCCGCCGCAGGCCCGGCAGTAGTCGATGCGGTCTGGGTCACTGCGCCAGACCCAGACCTCCCGCAGTTTTTTAGCTGTTCCCAGAGCCCCCAGGTCATGCCCACGGTGGTCTCGTAGACCACCATGGCCGTGGCGTTGTCCGCAAGGATGGCCTCCGCCGTGGCCTGGTCGTAGGCCCGGGTCAGCACCCAGCGCACCAGGGCGCGCCGGCGCGCCCCCACCCGGGCCTCATGCCCCGGCCAAAGCCGGGCCAGCCGGCGGGATAGCCCGCGCAGCCACCCGGGGCGCTCCACCAGCCCGCGCTCCCGGCGCAGCAGCTCGTCCGCGTCGTCGAACCCGAGCCCGCAGAGCTCGATCTCCTTCCCGCTGCGCAGGGCGTACCTCGGCCTTCCGGTCGTCTCGTCCATCTAGGCCTCCCAGTTGGCGATCTCGTTGCGCAGGGTGACCACCACCGAGGAGTCCGCCGCCCCGGAGCTGTAGTAGGCGTTCCAGGTGAAGGACTCTTTCACCCCCTTGGGCCCCTCGATGGCCGGGGAGGTGCGCTGGAATTTCACCTCCTGGAAGGCGAAGGCGAGCCGGTATCCGCCGTTGGTCAGGGTGGCCGTGAGGCTCGTGGCCGTCCCGGCCAGGGCCTTGTCCAGGTAGGCGGTGTCCTTGAACAGGGCCGTGAGCTTGCCCGACAGGGCGATGACCCCCTCGCCCAGGTCTCCGCGCTCGCCCTCGTCGCCAATGGTGTAGGTGTCGTCGTCCAGGTCGAAGCCCAGGGTCAGCTCGAACTCCTTGAACCGGCCGCTCACCGCCGCGCCGCCCTCGGCCACCGCGGCCTGGAAGTTCTTGAAGCGCGCAAAGGGGTGGCTCACCGCGGCCGCGTCCAGCACCTCGGCCGCCTTGTCCTCGGCCGCGCCCTTCACCTCCAGGCTGGCGGTGAGCTCGCCGTCGCCCCCCAGGGTCAGGGAGCACTGGTTCACCTTGCAGCCCCGGCTGCGCAGGTACGCCCCCACGGTGGGGAAGGCCTTCTCCACGGTCAGGGAGGGCATGGCCACATCCCGCACCGTGAAGGTGTGGTCAAAGAAGGGGGCCGTCGCGGTCTCGGTGCCGTCCATGGTCTCGTCCACAAAGCTGCCCGCCACGGCCAGGAGGTTGGACGTGGTGCCGCGCACCACGAAATGTGCCCCG
>JBFWIY010000019.1:0-13926 GCA_050255855.1 Desulfovibrionaceae bacterium | reverse complement strand
TCGCCGGTCATCACCGTGCCGCCCGAGGCGTTGCGGTGCCCGCCGCCGCCGAACCGGGCGGCGATGGCCTGCACGTTGTCCTCGCCGAAGCTGCGCAGGGAGAACTTGAAGCGGTCCGCGGCGTCCTGCCGGAGCAGCACGGCCACGCGCAGCCCCTTGATGAGGCGCACGAAATTGATGAGCTCGTCGGTGTCGGCCGCGCCGGTGCCGGTGCGCTCGAACATGGCCCGGGTCACGGCGGCCACGGCCACCTGGCCGTTGAAGAACAGCTCCACCGAGCCCATAACCTCGGTCCACAGGCGCATGCGGTTCAGCGTCCAGAGGCTGTTGATCTTGTGGTTGAGGGGGGCGTGCTTGAGCCCGCCGCGCATGAGCAGGGCCACCAGCTCCAGGGTCTCGGGGGTGGTGTTGCCGTAGGTGAAGAAGCCGGTGTCCGTGGCCAGGGCCAGATAGACGGACTGGGCCAGGGGGCCGGTGAGCGGGACGTCCAGCTCGCGGGCGATGGCGGCCACCATGGCCCCGGTGGCGGGCTGGCGGACCTCCACCCAGTTCACGTCGCCGAACCCGCCGTTGCCCAGGTGGTGGTCCAGGGTGACGGTGCGCCCGGCCGGGAGCCGGGCGGCCAGGGCGTCGCCCAGGCGTTCGGCCGCGCCGCAGTCCAGGGTCACGACCCAGGCGGGCAGGGGGGAGGGCAGCTCCGCGGTCACCGGCGAGGGCGTGGGCAGCCAGTCGAAGCGCTCGGGCGCGCCGGAGACGTTGTACAGGACGAAGCGCTTGCCCAGGGCGCGCAGCAGCCAGCCCATGGCCACCGTGGACCCGTAGGCGTCGCCGTCCGGGTTCAGGTGCGAGGCGACGAGGAAGTCGTCCTCGTCACTCAGGATCCGGGCTATCCGCTGGACCGTGGGCTCCATGCAGCATGTCCTCAAGAAAGTCGTCGGGTTTGAACCGCAGTTCTGGGAGATAGCGCAGTTTGAGCCGCTTGCCCATCTCCGTGCGCAAAAAACCTCCGGCCCGCTCCAGGGCCTGGCCGGCCGCCTTGGTGCGCTCGGGCCCGCCCATGGCGGTGTAGAGGACCTCGGCCACGCTGAGGTCGGTGTTGAGCCGCACGCCGGTGATGCTCACCAGCTCCAGGCGCGGGTCCTGGACGCCGTCGAGGAGCAGTTCCCCCAGCACGCGGCGGATCTCGTCGCCCATGCGCAGGGAGCGTCTGGTGCCGGATCGTTTCATGAGTCCCTCCCGTCCCGGTCGGGCCGGTCGAAAACGTCGCCGAAATCGTCCTCGATGTCGGCCCCGAATTCGGTGTCGAAGCCGCCGTCCCCGCCCTCGGTCTCGTCGTCGCCGAAGACCTCGGTGCGGCAGGCGGCCAGCTCCACGGGGCTCGCCGCCTCCACCAGGGCCAGGGCCTTGGCCAGCCGGCTCTCCACCTTGGCGGTCTCGTTGGCCACGGTGACCACGGCCAGCACCAGCCGGTCGTGGGCGTCCTGGGCGGCCACTTCGCCCACGGCCACGTTGAAGGTGTTCCGGAGCTTCTGTTTCAGGCTCAGGGCCACCTTGCGCTTGCCCTTGAGCGACTGGTTGCCGTGCAGGCGGAAGGTCAGGTGCAGCACCCCGATGATCATGCCTGCGCGTCCCGTCCGCGGGCGGGGCGGGCGGGATCGCTCCCGCCCGCCGTCCCCGGCTAGTCGATGGTCCGGGCCACTTCCTTGAGCTCGAAGGCCTCGATGAAGTCGCCGACCTTGATGTCGTTGAAGCGCTCCAGGCCCACGCCGCACTCGAAGCCCTTGGCTACTTCCTTGGCGTCGTCCTTGAACCGCTTGAGCGAGGAGAGCTTGCCGGTGTAGACCACCACGCCGTTGCGCAGCAGGCGCACGTTGGCGTTTCGGGTCAGCTTGCCGTCCACCACGGCGCAGCCCGCCACGGTGCCGACCTTGGGCACGTTGAAGGTCTCGCGCACCTCGGCCTGGCCCAGGTAGACCTCCTCGATGTCCGGCTTGAGCATGCCGCTCATGGCCGCCTTGATGTCGTCCACGAGCTTGTAGATGATGTCGTAGAAGCGGATCTCCACGTGCTCCTGGTCGGCGATCTCCTTGACCTTCACGCCCGGGCGCACGTTGAAGCCGATGACGATGGCGTCGGAGGCCGAGGCCAGCAGGATGTCGGACTCGGTGATGGCGCCGGTGCCGCCGTGCAGGGTCTTGATCTTGACCTCGTCGGTGCTGAGCTTGTTGAGGGCCTCGGTGACGGCCTCCAGGGAGCCCTGCACGTCCGCCTTGACCAGCAGGTTGAGGGCCTGGGCCTCGTCCTCGGGACGGGAGGCCAGGAAGCTCTCCAGCGTGACCTTGGACTTGCCGGCCAGCTCGCGGTCGCGCTGCTTGGTCATGCGCGTGGCGGCGATGCGCTTGGCCACCTTGTCGTCGGCCACCACCACGAACTCGTCGCCCGCCTCGGCGATGGCGTCGAAGCCCTGGATCTCCACGGGCATGGCCGGACCGGCCTTTTTGATCTTCTTGCCCTGGTCGTTGAACATGGCCCGGACCTTGCCGTGGACCACGCCGCAGACAAAGGAGTCGCCCAGGCTGATGGAGCCCTCCTTGATGAGCACGGTGCCCACGGGGCCGCGGCCCGTGTCCAGCTTGGCCTCCACGATGTGCCCGCGGCCGGGCTTGTCCGGGTTGGCCGTGAGCTCCAGGACCTCGGCCTGGAGGAGGATCATCTCCAGCAGGGCGTCCAGGCCGATGTGCTGTTTGGCCGAGACGTTGGCGAAGATGGTGTCGCCGCCCCAGGCCTCGGGCACCAGGCCGAGCTCGGAGAGCTCGCGCATCACGCGTTCCGGGTTGGCGCCTTCCTTGTCGATCTTGTTCACGGCCACCACGATGGGCACCTCGGCGGCGCGGGCGTGGCTGATGGCCTCACGGGTCTGGTCCATGACGCCGTCGTCGGCGGCCACCACCAGGACCACGATGTCCGTGACCTGGGCGCCGCGCTTGCGCATGGTGGTGAAGGCCTCGTGGCCCGGGGTGTCCAGGAACACGATCTCGCCCCGGTCGGTCTTCACGTGGTAGGCGCCGATGTGCTGGGTGATGCCGCCGGCCTCGCCGCCGGTGACGTTGGTGCGGCGGATGGCGTCCAGCAGGGAGGTCTTGCCGTGGTCCACGTGGCCCATGATGGTGACCACGGGGGGACGGGGCTTGAGCTCCTCGGGGGTGTCCGCCTCGGCGGGCAGCAGGAACTCCTGCTCGTCGAAGGCCACGTTGTCCACCTCATGCCCGAACTCGGCGGCCAGCAGGGTGGCGGTGTCGAAATCCAGGGACTGGTTGATGGTGGCGAGCACGCCCATGCCGAACAGGGCCTTGATGAGGTCCTGGGCCTTGACGCCCATCTGCTTGGCCATGTCGGACACGCGGATGGCTTCGTCCACCTTGATCTTGCGCTTGCCCTTCACGGCCTGGCCGGCCACGGGCGGCGGCGTCTCGTCGCGCTTGCCCTTGCGGCGCTTGGCCTTGCCGCGGAACTCCTCGGGGCCGGGGCCGTCCGGGCGGCGCTTGCCGCGGCGGGCGTCCTCGCGGTCGAAGGGCGAGAAGTCCACCACGCGGCGATCCTTCTTGCGCTTCTTCTTGGTGTCCGCGCCGCCGTCGCGCGGGGGCGCGGCGGGCGAGCCGGGGGCCGCGCCCGGGGCCGCGGGCCGCGGGGTGGGCTCGGGCAGCCGGGCGTCGGGGCGACGGGGCTCGGACCGGCGGGGTTTGGGCCGACGGGGCTCGGGCCGCACGGCGGAGGGGTCGGGGCGGGAAATGATGCGCACCTTGGGTTCGGGCGCGGGCCGACGGACCTTGCCCTTGGCCTTGCGGGGGGCGGCCTCGGGCTCGGCGGCCGCGTCCGCGGGGGCGGGCTCCGGCTCGGCGGCCGGGGCCACGGCTTCGGGCGCGGGGGCCTCGGGCGCGGGTTCGGGCTCGGCGGCCACGGGTTCGGGCTCGGGCTCGGCGACGGGGGCCGCGGGCTCGGGCTCGGGGGCCTCGGGCGCGGGTTCGGGCTCGGCGGCCGGGGCCGCGGGCGCGATGATGCGGGCCACGGGTTCGGGCGCGGGCCGGGCCGGGGGTTCGGCCGCGGGGGCGGGTTCGGGTTCGGCCGTGGCCTCGGGCTCGGCGGGGGTCTCCGCAGGAGCCTCGGCAGGGGCTTCGGACGGGACCGCGGCGGAGGTCTCGGCCTCGGCCTCGGCGGACGCCTTGGGCTCCTCCTGGGGTTCGGCCTCGGCGGCCGGGGCCTCTTCGCGGCCGGGCCGGCTGCGGCGGCGGCGAACGATGACGCCGGGCTGGACTTCCTTCTGCATCACCTGCGGTTCGGCGCGCTGGGAGCGCAGGTGCTGCTTGAGCCGCGTCACGTCCTCGTCGTCGATGACGCTCATGTGGCTCTTGGCCTGCACCCCGAGATCTCGGAGGCCCTGCAGAATGTCCTTATTGGTCACGCCGAGCTCGTCGGCCAGTTCCATGACCCGCATTTTTGCCGTCATAGGCTATCCCCTTGTTTCCTCCGAAACCCTTTGAACCGTTGGAAGCGCTCCCGGCACGCCTCTTCCCCGCAGAGGTAGTATCCCCGGCCGGGCCGTCGTTGGCGCGGATCCTCCACCGGAGGGACGCCCCGCTCGGGCGGCGCCGTGAAGCGCGTCAATTCGCGCTTGGGCAGCCGTCGGCGGCAGACGACGCACATGCGCACGGGTTCGTGCGCCCCGCCCGGTGCGGATTCGGCCTCGTCGCGCATCCGTGCTACTCGCCGTCCTTGCCGCCGTTTTCGCCGGCGTTCCGTCCGGCGTCCTCCCCGGCATCGGCGGCGGGGGCGGCCTCGCCCCCCTCGGGGGCGTCCTGGGCGGGCTCCTCGTCCTCGGCCTTGGCCGGGGCGGGAACGATGCCCAGCATGTTGATGGCCGTGCGGATGTCCCGCACCTTGGCCTCGTCCAGACCCTCCACCGCGAGCATCTCCTCGGGGGTGGCGGCGGCCAGCTCCTCGGCGGATTCGAACCCGGCGGAAATGAAGTTGTCGACGTTGATCTCGGCCACGCTGGCCAGCTGCTCCAGGCCCTTGCGCGCCGCGTTGAGCTCGCCGTACCGGGATTCCGTGAAGATGTCTATCTTCCAGCCCAGGAGTTTGCTGGCGAGCTTGACGTTCTGGCCCTTGCGGCCGATGGCCAGGGTGAGCTGGTCGTCGGGCACCACCACCTCCAGGACCTCGTCCTCCTCGTCCACGGTGATGCGGCTGATCATGGCCGGGGACAGGGCGTTCTTGGCGTAGATGACGATGTCCGGGCTCCAGACCACGATGTCGATGCGCTCGCCCTTGAGCTCCTGCACCACGTTCTGGATGCGGGAGCCGCGGATGCCCACGCAGGCCCCCACGGGGTCCACGTCGCGGTCGCGGGAGTAGACCGCCACCTTGGCGCGCAGGCCCGGGTCGCGGGCCACGCCCATGATCTTCACCGTGCCGTCGGAGACCTCGGGGACCTCGCGGTTGAACAGGGAGATCATGTAGTCCGGGTGGGAGCGGGACACGATGACCTGCGGCCCGCGGGACTCCTTCTGCACGTCGATGACGAAGGCCTGGACGCGGTCGCCGCGCTTGTAGCGCTCGCGGGGGATCTGCTCCTCCTTGGGGAGCAGCGCCTCGGTGCGGCCCAGGTTGATGATCCAGCCGGTGCGGTCGCGGCGCTGGATGATGCCGCCCACGATCTCGCCGACCCGATCCTTATATTCTTCGTAGATGATTTCCTGCTCGGCGTCGCGCATGCGCTGGATGATGACCTGCTTGGCGGACTGGGCGGCGATGCGGCCCAGGTCCTCCACGTTGAGCTTGAAGCCCAGTTCGTCGTCCACGCGGACGCCGGGGTCGTGCTGCTTGGCCTCTTCCAGGGTGATCTCGCTCACGGGGTCGTGGACCTCGTCCACCACCACCTTGAACTGATAGACGTCGATGGCGCCGGAGTCTTCGTTGAAGTTGACCTCCACGTCGATCTCGTCGCCGTACTTGCGCGCCACGGAGGAGCGGACCGCCTCCTCGATGGTGTCGATGAGCAGGTCGCGGTCGATGCCGCGATCCTTGCTGATCTGGTCGATGGCCTTTTTCAGCTCGGACATTGGGGACCCTCCATGCCCGCCAGGGCTCTCCGGACGCCGTTCGCCCGGAACCGGCGGCTAAAATTCGTGCACCAGGTGGATGCGTTTGACCTCCCCCCAGGGGAGGTCGTGCCGGACGCCGTCCTCGTCGATGGCCACGACGTCGTCGGCGAATTCCAGCAGCCGACCCTTGAAGCGGCGGCGGCCGTCCAGCGGACGGGCCAGGGAGGCCTCCACCGTGCGGCCCTCAAAGCCCGCCATCTGGCCGGGTTCAAAGAATCGGCGTTCCAGTCCGGGAGAGGAGACCTCCAGGACGTAGGCCCCGGGCACGGCGTCCTCCACGTCGAAGGTGACGCCCAGGCCCCGGCTGGCCTCGGCCAGCCGGTCCACGTCCACGCCGCCCTCGGCGTCCACGTAGATGCGCACCATCTGGCGATGCCCGCCCACCGGGGCCTCGATGCCCCACAGGCGCAGACCCAGGGCCGCCAGCTGCGGCCGGGCCAGGGCGGTGAGCCGTTGCTCCAGGGCGCTCTGCTCCACGGGCGTCCTCCGTGCTGTCGCGGAACCAATAAAAAAGTGGACCGGAAGGCCCACTCGCTGCAACTTGCCGAACGTCTCGGCGCGACCACTACAGGAGGCCTTGGAGCGGGTGACGGGGATCGAACCCGCGACACCAAGCTTGGGAAGCTTGTACTCTACCAGCTGAGCTACACCCGCTCGTTGCTCGCCCGGGCCCGGGGGCCCGCACTTGCATCGAGGTTTTTATGCCGCCCGATGGCGCTTGTCAACAGGCGAAATGGGGGACGAGGCCCGGGGACGAAGGATTTTTGTTTCTCCGGTCCGGCCCGGGGGCGGGGGGACGAAAAAAAGGCCCCGCCGCGGGGGGCGGCGGGGCCGGATGGTCCATGTGGGACCGGGCCCGGAGGCGGCGGGCCCGGCGGGATCGAGGCCGGGATGGACTAGGACGCGATCTCGATGCGCTTGGCCTTGCAGACCTCGGCCTTGGGCAGGTTCAGGGTCAGCACGCCGTCCTTGAACTCGGCCTTGGCCTTGTCCACATCCACCTCGTTGGGCAGGGCGAAGGACCGGCTGAAGCTGCCGTAGCTGCGTTCGATGCGCCGGTAGTCGTCCTTCTGCTCCTCGTGTTCGAAGCGCTTTTCGCCCCGGATGGTGAGCACGCCCTTTTCCAGGGAGATGTCCACGTCCTTGGGGGCAACGCCGGGCAGCTCGGCGGTGATGGTCAGCACGTCGCCGTTCTCGGCGATGTCCACGGCCGGGAAGGCTGAGGCCTCGGCCGGGCCGAAGCCCGCGGGCCAGCGGCGCAGCTCGTCGAACATCTCGGACAGCCCGAAGGGCATGTTGCCGGACACGCGACGCGACAGTTCGGGAAGATGGGTGGCGAACATATGGGATACCTCCTGTCATTGTGGTCAAATCGGAACGATCCTCGAACAACCCGAAGATAAGGCGCAGTTATCAACAGTCAAGAGCCATGACGTGTGGAAAATAATGCCGGAGGCCGGGGCGGGCCGGGCGGGGAGGGGGATGGGAGGGGATGCCGGACGGGACGGGCCGGGCGGCCAGAGGCGGGGGGAGGGGAAGGCGCGGGCCGCACCGGGGCCGGGAGGCCGCCGCGGCGCATCGGGCGGCCCGCAACGGGAGAGACGGGAGGGTCAGCGCAGGGTCAGCTCCACCAGCCGGTGCCCGGTGAGGGGCAGGGGGCGGCTGAAGCGCAGCAGGAGCACGCCCTGGCGCACGTCGTCCACCCGGGCCGGGATGCCCTGGGTCTGGGGATCGGTCCCCACAAAGCGGGGCCGCAGCTCCACCCGGGCCCCGAATCCGGGGATCGCGGCGTCGGGCGACATCAGCCGGACCCGGGCGGACCGCGGGGAGATGGTCACCAGGTCGGCGGACTCCACGGAGCCGTCCCCCCGGCGGATCTCGCAGGGGTGGTTGAGGCAGATGGCCTGGAATACGGAGTCGGTGGTCAGGTGCATGGCGGTCCCTCCGGATGCCTGTTTCTCGTGCGGCCTCCTTCTAGCCCCGTCCGGCCCGGCGCGCATGAACGGCCGGTCACGGCCCGGTGAAGAATAGGTCACGGCGGGCCCGGGCCCCGGGAGGGCGGCTCTCCGGTTGGCGCGGATGTTGCAATCAGCTGGGGCGAAGGAGGAGCCTGCATGGACAACAGTATGTACAGCGCCATGTTCGGGGCCATGTGCAATGAAATGCGCATGGATACCATCGCCAACAATTTGGCGAACGTGAACACCACGGCCTATAAGAAGGATCAGGTGGCGTTCCACGACACCTTTCAGCGCTTCGCCCACGACAACCTCCTGGACAGCAAGACCTATCTGCGCGACCGGGAGCTCTGGCCCCGGGCCGACGTCATCGCCCGGCCCCGGCTCTCGGACCAGGCCGCGGACTTCAGCCAGGGCAGCCTCCAGGTGACCGGCAACCCGCTGGACCTGGCCCTGACGGGCAAGGGCTTCTTCAAGGTCCGCACCCCGGACGGCGACTATCTGACGCGCAGCGGCAGCTTTCAGCTGGGCAGCGACGGCCGCCTGCTCACCGAACAGGGCTTCGAGGTCCTGGGCGGGGGCGGGCCGGTGATCCTGCCCCAGGGCAACACCGTGCAGATCGACGTCTCCGGCCAGATCCGCGTGGGCGACGACGTGGTCGGCGCCTTGGACCTGACCGACGTGTCCGATTACAAGGCATTGGAAAAGAAAGGAAACAATCTCTATGGCATCCGGGATGGATCCGGGGCCACGGAGCAGCCGCCCGAGGACCTGAGCGTGGAGCAGGGCTCGTTGGAGAAGTCCAACGTGGAGGTGGTCACCGAGATGGTGGCCATGATCGAGACCCAGCGTTCCTTTGAGATGTACACCAAGGTGATGCAGGAGTCCCGGGACGCGGACACCAAGCTCGCCACCCAGGTCGCCAACGTCAACGCGTAGGGGGCCCGCGCCCCGCCCAAGGAGGATACGGCCATGATGCGCTCCCTGTGGACCGCGGCCACGGGCATGATCGCCCAGCAGACCAACATCGACGTGCTGTCCAACAACCTGGCCAACGTGAACACCGCCGCGTTCAAGAAAAGCCGCGCCGAGTTCGAGGACCTCATGTACCAGACCCTGCGCATCGCGGGGACCCAGAACCAGGACGGCGGGCGCATCCCCACCGGCCTGCAGGTGGGCATGGGCGTCCGGCCCGTGACGGTGCACAAGTTCTTCACCCAGGGCGACTTCCAGAACACCGGCAACACCCTGGACGTGGCCATCGAGGGCGAGGGCTTCTTCCTGGTGGATCAGAACGGTCAGGACGTCTACACCCGCGCGGGCAGCTTCAAGCTGGACAACGACGGCCGCATCGTCACGGCCAACGGCTATCCGCTCCAGCCGGAGTTCACCGTGCCGACGGACGCCACCAACCTGGTCATCGGCGAGACCGGCCACATCGCCGCCCTGGACGACTCCGGGGCCGAGCTGGCCTCGGCCGACCTGACCATCTACAACTTCATCAACCCGGCCGGGCTCAACGCCGTGGGCCGCAACGTCTACATGGAGACCGAGGCCTCCGGCCCGGCCGTGCAGGGCACCCCGGGGGACGACAACTTCGGCACCCTGGCCCAGGGCTTCCTGGAGGGCTCCAACGTGGAGATGGTGGACGAGATGGTCGGCCTCATCATCGGCCAGCGCGCCTTCGAGGTGAACTCCAAGGCCATCACCACCTCCGACTCCATGCTCCAGACCGCCATCAACGTGAAGCGCTAGACCGCCTGAACCAAGGAAACCGCCATGTCCCGCATCGCCCCCCATCCCGCCGTCCGTCCCCTGCTGTGGGCCGTCCTGCTGCTGGCGGCCGGCCTGTTGGGGCCGGCTTTGGCCCCGGCCGCGGAGACCCAGGCCGCCTCGGCCGCTCCGGGCTGGCGGCTGGTGCTCCGCGACGCGGCCGTGGTGCGGGGCGAGCGCGTCACCCTGGGTCAGATCGCCCGGGTGGAGGGCGAGATGCCCCCCGGCGCGTGGGAGGAGCTCTCCGCCACCGAGCTCTGGGAGGCCCCGGACCGCCCGGGCCGCCCCGTGACCCTGAGCCGCCGGCAGCTGGAGGGGCTGCTGGCCCGCTATGTCCCCGACGTGGCCCAGGCCTGCGTGCTGCCCACCCGGCTGAGCTACCAGCTGGGCGGCAAGGTCTACGACGACCAGGCCCTGACCCGGCTCGTCGTCGAATTCTTGACGCAGCGGGCCAAGGGCATGGGCGACGTGGAGGTCAAGGACGTGCGTGTGCCCGAAGCCGTCTTTCTGGACACGGACTACGACCGCCTGGAGATGGGCCTTTCCGGCGAGCTGGCCCCGGGCCGGGTGAGCCTGCGTTTCCGGGTGGTGGCCTCGGACGGCCGCATCCTGCAGCGCAGCGCGGCCAGCGCCTTTCTGAACGTCTGGCAGGCCGTGCCCTGCGCCGCCCGGAACCTGGGCAAGCTGGAGGAGATCACCCCGGACAAGGTGACTTTCAAGCGCAAGAATCTCGCCTACATGGGTCCCGTCTGGGACGGGAAGAGCGGCCCCATGCGCACCGTGCGCAGCCTGGGCCGCGGCGCGCCGCTGCTGAGCGGCTACCTGGAGGCCGCGCCCCTCATCGCCCGGGGCGAGACCGTGACCCTGGTGTACGAGGGCCCCACCCTGCGCCTGGCCGTCAAGGCCGAGGCCCTGGGGGACGCCCGCTTCGGGGACACGGTGGAGGTACGGAACCTGCAAAGCAACAAGACGGTCATCGCCACGGCGGTGGACGAACACACCGTGGTCATCCGTTGACCCCGAACCCTGGGAGTCCGTCATGAGCAAGCGTCTGATCCCCATCCTGCTGGCCGCCGCCCTGCTGGCGGGGTGCGCCTCGCGCCACGAGCCCGAGCCCATGCCCATCCTCACCGAGCCGGTGGTGCAGGAGCCCGAGCCCCAGGACAACCCGGGCTCGCTCTTCACGCCCAATACGGCCACCTATCTCTTTGACGACGACCGCGCCCACCGCGTGGGCGACATCGTCATGGTGGTGGTCTCCGAGGTCTCCTACGGCAAGCAGAAGATCTCCACCACCTCGGACAGCAAGAACACCAACGACATGTCCATCAAGGTCCTGCCCGACGACGGCTGGATGGGCAAGGCCGTGGACACCATCGGCATTCCCAGCGGCATCGGCACCAGCAAGGACAACTCCCTGGACTCCTCGGGCGAGACCAAGCACGAGGCCACCCTCACCGCCACCGTGGCCTCGCGGGTGATCCGCTTGCTGCCCGGCGGCGTGCTCCAGGTGGAGGGCGCCCGGCGCATCCGCCTCAACGACGAGACCCAGATCCTGGTGGTGCGCGGCCTGGTGCGGCCCTCCGACGTGGCCGCGGACAACACCGTGCCCTCCGCCCACCTGGCCGAGGCCCAGATCGAGCTCTACGGCGAGGGCGTCATTTCCGATCGCCAGAAGTTCGGCTGGCTGAACCGCATCCTGGACAACATCTGGCCCTTCTAGCGCAAGGGGAGAGAAGACCATGACCATCCGCTTCGTCCGCACCTTCCGGCTCCCGGCCGTCCTGGCCCTGGCGGCCGTCCTGGCCGCGCTGGCCGTCCTGAGCGCCGCCCCGGCCGGGGCCGTGCGGCTCAAGGACATCGCCAGCTTCAGCGGGGTGCGCTCCAACGAGCTCGTGGGCTACGGCCTGGTGGTCGGCCTGCAGGGCACGGGCGACAGCACCACCACCGCCTTCACCGCCACCAGCATGCGCAACATGCTGGACAAGATGGGCGTGGAGGTCCCGGCCTCGGCGCTGAAGCCCAAGAACGTGGCCGCGGTCATGGTCACGGCCAAGATGCCCGTGTCCGCCCGGTCCGGGTCCACCATGGACGTCACCGTGTCGTCCCTGGGCGACTCCAAGAGCCTGCTCGGCGGCATGCTGCTCATCACGCCCCTCAAGGGCATCGACGGGCGCATCTACGCCCTGGCCCAGGGCTCGCTCACCATCGGCGGCTTCACCGTGGCCGGCCAGGCCGCCACGGCCCAGCAGAACATCGCCACCGTGGGCCGCATCCCCAACGGGGCCACGGTGGAGCGCGAGGTGCCCTTCAAGTTCAACGACCAGGACAAGCTCACCGTGAGCCTGACCACCATGGACTTCGGCACCACCATGCAGGTGGTGAACCGCATCAACGCCTCCCTGGGCGGCGACTACGCCCAGGCCCGCGACGTCTCCACCGTGGACCTGCGCGTGCCCCAGAAGTTTTCCGGCAACATGGTGCCGCTGCTCGCCTCCCTGGAGAACCTGGAGGTCAACCCCGACGGCCGCGCCCGGGTGGTGGTGGACGAGAAGACCGGCACCATCGTGCTCGGCAACGAGGTGCGCCTGAGCAAGGTGGCCGTGGCCCACGGCAACCTCCAGATCGTCATTTCCGAGAACACCCAGGTCAGCCAGCCCGGGCCCTTCAGCCCCGGCGAGACCACCCAGACCCCCCAGACCAACATCGCGGTCAACTCCCAGAACAACCGTCTGATGCTCATGGAGGGGGCCACCCTGCAGGAGCTGGTCAACGGGCTCAACGCCATCGGCGCCACCCCGCGCGACCTGATCTCCATCATCCGCACCCTGCAGGCCGCGGGCGCCCTGCACGCCGAGCTGGAGGTGATCTGACATGGCCCCCGAAGCCATCGGCATGAACGCCAGCCTGGCCACGGCCAGCGCCAAGGCGGAGATGAACCGCTTCACCCAGAGCATGACCGACCTCAAGCAGCGCCTGGCCGCCACCGGCGGCGAGGCCGGGCAGGAAAAGCAGCTGCGCAAGGCCTGCAAGGACTTCGAGGCCGTGTTCATCGGCAAGATGTGGCAGGAGATGCAGAAGACCGTGCCCAAGGAGGGCTACCTGCATGGCCAGCAGGAGGAGATGTACAACTCCATGTTCGAGCAGGCCATGAGCGAGCACCTCTCCGAGGCCGGGGGCATCGGCCTGGCCGACATGCTCTACGACCAGTTGGCCTCGCGCCTCAAGACCACCAGCCAGACCACGCTCCCCGGCAACGCGAGCCTCGACGCCGCGGGCCAGGAATCGAACCTGGCCGCCTACCGCTCCGGCGCGGCCGAGGCCGAAGCGCCCCACGCCCTGGACGGCGAGAAGGGCATGGCCATCGAGCGCCCGCAGCCGGGCGGCCGCCTCGGGCGCGCGGCCGGGACCGCCCAGGCCGGTGCGGCCGATGCGGCCGAGCGGGACGCCCAGGACGCCCAGGCCGCCCAGCTCTCCGTGCAGATGCGGAGCGCGGGCGAGGAGTGGGTGAACGTGGACAGCCTGGAGGAGGGCGATGGGGCGTCGTGAGTTGGCCGGAGACTTGCACAGTTCTTTGCGACCGACCCGGGGAACGGAATCCGGTGCGGTAAAAGAAGCAGGTGTTCAAATGAGTTACAGCGAAAATACCGGCACCAGGCCCCGCCTGATCCAGGAAAACCTGTCCCGTCAGTTGCGGGCCATGCTGTTGCTCAAGGTCCTTCTTGAGGAAGAATTTTCCCTCCTGGTCCAGCGCCAGACCACCCAGGTCTCCGTGCTGGACCTCAGCATCCAGGAACTGCTGCGCCAGGTGGCCGCCGAGCGCCACGCCCTGCGCCGCCTGGTGGCCGATGTGCAGCCCCGGGCCCAGCGCGTGCGCGAGGTCCTGGCCCTCATGCCCGACGACCTGGCCCGCGGGGCCGACCGGCTGCTGGACGGCATGGAGCGGGCCGAGCAGGCCTGCTCCCAGCAGGCCCAGCGCAACCGCACCATGGTCCTGGGCCTGCACGACCAGAGCCGCGCCCTGCTGGACTACC
>JBFWIY010000018.1:0-13955 GCA_050255855.1 Desulfovibrionaceae bacterium | reverse complement strand
CATCGTGCTCGAAGTGCTGGTGAGCACGCTGCTCGCGCCGGTGCGCATGCTGTTCCACTCCAAGATCGTGTTCGTCACCCTGCTCGGGTTCGAGACCGGGTGGTCGCGCCAGCAGCGCGAGGACAAGCCCACGGGCTGGGGCGAGGCGCTGGCCTTCCACCTGGGCGGGACGGTGCTGGCCTCCCTGTGGGCGGCCGGGCTGTTCCTGCTCAACCGGGAATTCTTCTGGTGGGTGAGCCCCATCTTCATCCCGCTCATCCTGGCCGTGCCGCTCTCCGTGGTCACCAGCCTGCCCGGCCTGGGCAACTGGCTGCGCCGCCGGGGGCTGCTGCTCACGCCCGAGGAGACCGCGCCCGCGCCGGAGCTGGTGGAGCTGGACGCCCTGGAGGCGCGCAACCTCGCCGAGGACCGGCCCCTGGACATCCCCAAGGGCCAGGGGTTCGCCCTGGCCGTGCAGGATCCGGCCACCCTGGCCCTGCACCTCACGGCCCTGCGCGGCCCGCGCCGCGTGGCCCCGGAGATCCGCGCCGCCCGGCTGGCCCTGGCGTCCCGGGTGGCCGAGACGGGCCCGGCCCGGCTCTCCGCCGTGGAGAAGCGCCGCCTGCTCATGAACGGCGAGGCCCTGGCCGCCCTGCACCGTCTGGTCTGGCGGCGGCCCGAGGCCGAACGCCGGGCGGTCTGGCCCGGGCGGCTGGGCTAGGCGGAGGGACCGACCTGGAAGGGACGACCTGGAGGGGACGACCTGGAGGGGACGACCCGGAGGGGCCGACCCGGAGGGGACGACCCGGAAGGGGTGCGTTGACCAGCCGGGGCCATTTCCGCTACCCTTTTGACCTGCGCCGGGCCGGAACGGGCCCGCGCCGCGCCTGTCCGGCGCGAACCCCGCCCCAAGGAGGGCCCATGCGCATCCCTGTCCTTTCGGCCGCCCCGGCGGCCTTTGTCCTGGTCCTGCTGTGCGTCCCCATGCTCTCCGGCTGCGGCCAGGACGACGACGCGGGCCGTCCGGCCGACGTGGCGCGCGCGGCCTTCGAGCGGTCGCTGGCCATGGACGTGGACGGCCTGCTGGAGGTCTCCTGCACCAAGCTCAAGGGCGAGATCGAGTCCTCCCGCGAGGAGGTCAAGCTCATGACCGAGATGATGGGCAGCATGGGCGTGCGGCCCAAGGACATCCAGTTCGACTTCTCCGGTCTGACGTTCGAGGTGCTGGAGCAGAAGCCGGACAGCGCCATGGTGCACATCACCGGCGACATGGTCATGAACGCCCCGGGCCTGGGCCAGGACGTGCAGACCCAGGACGAGACCGTGCGCCTGGTGCGCGAGGGCGGGGCCTGGAAGTACTGTAGCGAGCTGCACTGAGCCCGGCCGCCGGGCCACCCGACGCCGGAAACGACGCGGGCCCGCATCCCGGAAGGGGTGCGGGCCCGCGTCGTTTCGCGTTCTGGGCTGGGCGGCTAGGGCTCGGGCACGCAGCGCGAGCGGGCCACCTCGTAGGCCGTGGCCAGCTTGCCGGGGTCCAGGCTGCGGCGCAGCTCGTCGGCGCGCTTGGCGTCCCCCTCGGCCTCGGCGTCCAGGGCGTCCAGCAGGCGCTCCACGCCGTCCGGGCCCAGGTGTTCGGCCAGGGTGTTGGCGAAGCACTGGCAGACCCCGGGGTCGTCGCCCCCGGCCACGCAGGTGCGCACCAGCCGGACCTTGGCGTCCACCAGCCGGGTCTTGGCCGCGCGCACCTCGCCTCCGGCCAGGCAGTGGCGCTCCGCCTGGGCGAAGAGCTCCTGGATGCCCTCCATGTCCAGCCGGGAGACCATGGCCTCGTCCGTGGCCGGGTCGTTGTTCTCCAGGTAGTCGGCGAACAGGGCGGCCTCCTGGTCGGACAGGGAGGCCATGACCTGGTCCACGGAGCAGCGGCAGTAGGCGGGCTCCTGGCCGGAGTCCAGGCAGACCTTGAGCAGCCGGTCGCGGGGCGGGAGGCCCGCGGTGGCGGCGGCCTCGGCCTTGGGGCGGCAGTGCTTTTCGGCCTGGGCCAGGATGGCCTGGACCTTGGCCTGGGGCAGGGCGGCGTGGAGCCGGTCGGACTCCTGCTCGTCCCCGGCCTCCAGATAGTCCACGAAGCGGGAGAGCTCCGCCGGGGTCAGCCCGGCCTCGAACAGGGCCGAGGAGCAGTCGCAATAGGCCTGGTCGCCCTCGGCCTGCATGCAGCCCTCTTCCAGGCGCTCGTGCAGGCTGGCCAGGTGCGGGGCGGTCGGCGCGGCGTCGGGCGCGGTGTCGGGCGCGGCGGCCTGGGCCCGGGCGGACGCCGGGACCCATGGGACGCAGGCCAGACAGAGGACGAAGAGCGCGGCGCGGATGCGGCGCATGGGGGTTCTCCTTGCGAGGGGGGGCGGTCGCCCGCCCGTGGGGGCATTCCTGCACCCGGCGGCGGGCAAAGTCAATGCGTCTGCGCGCTTTCTCCCGCCTGGGCCGCGCGGTCCCACCCTTGTCAATAGCCCGATTCCGTCCGCTGGACGCCCGGGGAAGCGCGCTGGGCGTCCGGCCCGGAATCCGGGGGTAGCATGCGGCCAAAAGGAGGTTGGCATGGTCGGCATCGTATCGGCGTTGACGGGGCTGGTGAGCATGGCGGTGGAGGGGGTGCGGGAGCACCTCAAGGGCCGCCAGGAGATCCAGAAGGCGGTGGTGGAGAACAAGATTCGCCTGGCCAAGAGCGAGAGCGAATACAACCACGAGTGGGAGATGCGTCAGCTCACCAGCGCGGGCTGGAAGGACGACGTGCTCTTCTACGCCTGGCTGGCGTTCTTCGTGTGGAGCGGGTTCGACCCGGACGGGGCGTCCCGGGTGGTGCAGGCCTGGGAGGTGCTGCCGGACTGGTTCCTGGAGGTCACGTTCTGGATCGTGGCCGCGGTGCTCGGGGTGAAGAAGATCGGGGACAACCTGCCCGGGGCGGTGCGCGCCCTGCGCGGGGCCCTGGGCCGCGACGGGGACGGGGGCAAGGCCGGGGGCAAGGCCGAGAACAAGGACGAGGTGAAGGAGGCGGGCGATGCCTGAGTGCATGAGCGGCGGGGCGGAATGCCGGGGCGCGGGCTTGCGGCCGGGCGCGGGGTTCACCCCGGCCTGGGGCGTGGACCGGCGCGTCACCCTGGGGGCGCTGGTGAGCGTGGCCACCAGCCTGGTGATGGCCGCGGCCCTGGTGGCCGGGCTGGGGGCGCGGCTGGACGGGGTGGAGCAGCGCCTGGGCGAGCTGACCCGGGGGGTGGAGGCGGTGCGGTCCGCCGGGGTGGAGGCGAGCCTCAAGCTGGGCCGCGTGGAGGAGCGCGTGGCCGGGGTGCAGGAGGGCGTGGGCCTGCTGCGGGATGAGCTGCGCCAGCGCCGGGGGGCGGGCGGGGCCGCCGGGGAGGGGCGCTGATGATCCGGGCCAAACGGTTCACGGCGCGGGTGCGGGAGCGGTTCCTGGAGGCCCTGCGCAGCACGGGGAGCGTGTCGGCCGGGGCGCGGGCCTGCGGGATCTCGCGCGGGCGGCTCTACGACCTGCGCCGGACCGACCCGGACCTGGCCCAGGCGTGGGACGAGACCCTGGCCGAGGCCCTGGCGGACCGGACCGAGGCCCTGGAGGCCGAGGCCTTTCGCCGGGCCGTGGACGGGGTGGACCGGCCCTACTTCTTCCAGGGCCAGGAGTGCGGCCGGGTGCGGGAGTATTCGGACTCGCTCATGAAGTTCCTGCTCCAGACGCAGCTGCCCGGGCGCTACGCCCCGGGGGGCGGGGGCGCGGCGGAGGCCGGGGGCGAGGCGGGCCGGGCCAACGCCCGGGGGGCGGCCGTTCCGGCCGCCCCGGCCCCGGCCGAGCCCCGGGTGGTCATCGAGCTGCACCTGGGCCCGGAGGTCCCGGAGCCGGAGGCGGGGGCCGGGGCGGAGTCGGGCGGGGCGGCCTGGGCGGCGGTCGGAACGGCCGCCCCGGCGGATCGGGCCGGAGGCCTGGATGACGAGGGGCCGGAGGGCGGGGGACCGGATGACGGGGGAACGGCGCGGGGCGATCCGGGCCGCCCCCTGCCGGCCGGGGACGGCCCGGCTCCGTCCGCCCCGGCGTGCGTGGCGTGGTCCGATGTCCCGTCCGATACTCCGTCCGGTGAGTCGGCCGCCGCCCTGGCCGCCGCCCCGGCCCCGGCGCGCCGCCCTGGCAGAAAATCATCCGAAAAGAAAACAAGTTCCTTCAATCCGGATAAACGAAAAAACAGCAAGGGAGGCGACCGTGGCTGAAGACGTGCGCCGCATCGTGTACCGGGCCTCGCCCACCCTGGCCCGGTTCCACGTCTCGCGGGCCTTTTACCGCGGGGTCATGGGGCCCGTGGGCTCGGGCAAGTCCACGGCCATGTGCATGGAGATCCTGCACCGCGCCCGGGCCCAGCACCCCGGGCCGGACGGGGTGCGCCGCACCCGGTTCGCCGTGGTGCGCAACACCTACCGCGAACTCCAGGACACCACCCTGCGCACCTGGCTGGACTGGGTGGGCGAGGGCCTGGGCCGGTTCGAGCGCGGGGGCATGCGCCACGTGCTCCGCACCCCGGACATGGAGTGCGAGGTGCTCTTCCGCTCCCTGGACCGCCCCTCGGACGTGAAAAAGCTCCTGAGCCTGGAGCTCACCGGGGCCTGGTTCAACGAGGCGCGCGAGCTGCCCAAGGCCATCATCGACGCCATGGGCGACCGCGTGGAGCGCTACCCCGCGGCCCGCGACGGCGGCTGCGCCTGGGCCGGGGTCATCATGGACACCAACCCGCCGGACACGGACCACTGGTGGCACCGGCTGGCCGAGACCGACCGGCCCCGCGGCTGGGCCTTCTTCCGCCAGCCGGGCGGGCTCATGGAGACCGCGCCCGGCCGGTTCGAGCCCAACCCGGCGGCCGAAAACCTGGCCAACCTGCCGCCGGACTACTACCTGCGCCGCCGCGCGGGCAAGAGCGAGTCCCACGTGCGCGTGTACTACTGCGGCCGCTACGGCTTCGTGCAGGACGGCCGTCCGGTCTACCCGGAGTTCCACGAGGCCGTGCACGTCCCGGCCGCGCCGCCCGCGCCCGCGCCCGGCCGGACCCTCTACGTGGGCCTGGACTTCGGCCTCACCCCGGCCGCGGTCATGGCCCAGCGCCTGCCCTCGGGCCGCTGGCTGTGGCTGGACGAACTGGTGGCCACGGACATGGGCATGACCCGCTTCGCCGAACTCCTGGCCCGACGCCTGGGCGAACGCTGGCGCGGACACGAGCTCTCGGTCTGGGGCGACCCGGCCGGGGCCCAGCGCTCCCAGGTGGACGAGCGCACCCCCTTCGACGTGCTGCGCGCCCGGGGCATCGACGCCCGGCCCGCGCCCACCAACGACTTCATGCTCCGGCGCGAGGCCGTGGCCGCGGCCCTCACCCGGCTGGTGGACGGCCTGCCCGGCCTGGCCGTGGGCCCGGGCTGCCCGGTGCTCGTCCAGGGCATGGCCGGGGGCTACCGCTACCGCCGGGTGGAGCTGGCCGGGGAAGAGCGCTTCCACGACCAGCCGGACAAGAACCGCTTCTCCCACGTGTGCGAGGCGGCCCAGTACCTGATGCTCGGGGCCGGAGAAGGGACCCGGCTGCTGCGGCCCGAAGGCCCGGCCCGCGACCTGCCCGCCCGGGCCGAAAACCACTTCAACCCCTTCGGACCCCAGGGTCCGGACAGGAGAACGGCATGAGCGTGCGCCAAACGGCCCACCGGCCCGCGGTCTACAACCACCTGCCCGCGGACCGTTACGAATTCCTGGAGCTGTCCGACGCGGCCGGGCCCTACGCCCTGGCCGCCCTGGCCGAACACCCGGACGCCCTGGAGCTGCACCTGGAAATGCTGCGTTGGGGCCCGCGCGCCGCCCGCGGCCTGGAGACGGACCTGGCCTGGCTCAAGGACCGGGCCCGCCGGACAGGCAAACACCGCATCCTGGGCATCCGCCAAGAGACGGACGGCGCCCCGGACCCGCGCTGGCCCAAGTTCACGCGACACTACGGCTTCACGGGCCAATGCGTACTCCAGATGGCCTCGCTGGAGCTGGACGACGCGGCGGCGGAGGCCTCCCCACGCTGAGCGGGGCTCCGTGGCGCTAAGTCGCCCGGTCGCATTCGCGCCCGGCCGACCAAGCGCCACGTTGCGGCGGCCAGAGGGGGTGACCCCCTCTGGACTCCCCATTTCGCGGGGCGGGTTCCGGGCGGCGCGCGAGGGACGCCGTGCCGGTGGCCGTCACCACGGATGACGCGCCGCCCGGAACTCGCCCCGCGCAGGTGTCCAGGGCAGGACATGGACGCGGGAGGCGAGTCCGTTTCCCGGTATGGACGTGAACCGATACAAAGGTCTGGGGGAAGGGGATGGGGGGCCGCGACGGGATTCGGGGGGGCGTTTCGGGAGAACGGGCGGCGACGACCATCCCCTTGAAACTCGTCCCCATAAGACCCGCGTGAGCGGGCCCCTTCCCCCGGTTCGCCCTCACCCCTTCCTCCCGCCGTTTTGACATTGCCCGGGGGGCGGGCTACCAGGAGACTGCCCGCCACTGCGGGTCGGAGTCCTGATCGCATGTGTGGCGTTCGTTGTTTCGCTGTGCCGGGGCGGATGGCGGCCCTGGTTTTGGTGCTGGCCCTGCCGTGGCTGGCCGGGTGTCAGAGTCTGGCCGAGTACGGGGTCTTTGGGCTCAAGCCCGAGCCTGCCGGGGCTTCCGGGCAGGCGAACGCCACGGCGGCGCAGCCCGTGCCGGCCTCCGTCCCGACCCCTGGCTCGGCGCAGGCCCCGGCGGCCCCGGCTCCGGACCCGGATTTGCAGGCCGAGCGCGCGGCCTATGACGCCGTGCGCACGGCGCATTTTCCCGGCGTGACCCTGGCCCAGACGCGCTGGGCCCTGCGCACCCTGTTTCAGCTGGCCGATCCGGACGCCCGGGTGGTGGAGGCGGACAACGGGTTGGCGGCCTGGCGGAGCTGGTCGGCCCTGCCCGGGGCGACCTGGAGCGAGGCCTGGTGGTATGCCGCGGCCTGGTCCGACGGGGACGGGGTGACGGTGCGGGTGCGCGTGGCCCCGGAGCCGGATCCGGCCTCGCCCCTGCCCGGGGCCGGGGTGTCGGCCGCCTTGTTCCACATCGCTCCGGCCACCATCGACCCGGTGGAGACCACCCTGGCGGAGATCCGCGAGGGCCACGCCCCGGTGGGGGTGTTCCTGATGCGCATGCGCTATCTGTTGCGGCTCAACGCCTACTGGCTGTATTGCCGGGCCGGTGAGGAGTACGCCTACATGGAGCATTGGCCGGGCAGTCTGGACCCGCTCTGCCGTGACGCCCGGGACCTGCGGGCCGACCGGATGCGGCTGGACCGGCCCTAGCAGGGCTCGGGCCCGCCCCCCAGGAGGACCCCATGTCGATCCGCCGCATCCGTCCACTGGTTCCGGTCTTGTGCCTGCTGGCCGTGTTGGGTCTGGCCGCCTGCGCGGCCGGGCAGCCGCATCCGCTGCTCCAGCGCGAGCCCGCGGCCATGAGCGACGCGGACCTGTTGCGCTACTATTACGAGCTGGGCGAGGCCGTGGCGGCCTGCGAGGCCGACGACGACCCGCGGGTGGGGTTCGGCCTGGGCGCGGGCACGGGCGGCGGCGGGGTGGGGATCACCGTGACCAACCCGATGGGCGGCGGGGGCTGCGACGCCGACGCCCTGCGCCAGCGCCGGGTGGACGTGCAGCTGCTCCTGCGCCAGCGCGGGGTGGAGCCCTAGGGCCGCCCCTGCTGCGCCCTGAAACGCCGACGGGCCGGGAACCAGATGGTTCCCGGCCCGTCGGCGTATTGGTCTCCCGCGTTGTCTAGCCCTTGTTCTCCACCAGCGCGCCGCCGCCCCGCTCCGGGGCCATGACGTAGTAGAGGTTCACGGTGCGGGCGTTGTCGAAGATGTAGGACGAGTCGTGGTTCACCGCAAAGGTGGTGTCGAAGGTGTTGTTGGTGATCATGTCCGCGTCGTTGACCGTGGTGTGCTCCCAGCTCATGGAATTGTTGGTCTCGCGCGAGAAGTCGGTGACGGCGATGTGGCGGTCGTCGCTCTGGTCCACGAACTGGTGGCTGTTGTCGTAGCTCACCCGGGTGGTCTCGTTCTGTTCCAGGTTGTGGACGTTGTTCTCCAGGCGGGTGACCCGGGCGTCCACGTCGCGCACCTGGGTCTCGTGCACCGAGTTGTCCACGCTGGTGTTCTGCTCGTAGGTGGCCTGGACGTTCTCCGGGTAGGCCACGGAGACCTCGTGGGCCTGCACGTTGGTGGTGGAGGAGTGGTCCTCGCTCACGGAGCGCAGCTCGGTCACGTCCGTGATGGGGCGGCTCAGGTCCACGTCGGTGTTGGTGGAGATGTCGTAGTTGGCCGAGAGGTTGGTGGCCAGGTTGAAGGTGGTCTGGTCCACCGGGGCGTAGGTCACGTCCCGGGAGTTGTCGGCGCTGAAGCCCAGGTTCAGGACGCTGGTGGTGTTCTGGGAGAGGTCCACGGTGGTGTCGCCGCTGCCCCCGGGGTTGGGGTCGAAGCGCACGTCCGCGTGGCCCGCCTCCAGGAGCGAGGCCGCGTCGGCCTTGGTGTTGGCCAGGGTGAAGTCGGCCCGGGCCGCGGGCCGCCAGGTGAACTCGTGGTCCGGCGGGACCCAGTTCTCCGAGGTGCGGGTGTGCAGGAACTCGTGGCGCGGCGGGCTGGACACGTACATGCGGTCCGGGCTGTGCCGGTGGGTGCCGCCGAGCACGGGCACGTGGCCCGTGGTGTCGAACTGGAAATTCTGGCTGACGGGCGTGGGGGCCGTGGGGCCCAGGGGGGTGAGCTGGACCTCGCCCCCGCCCGTGTAGTGGCCGGGGCCGAAGTTGGAGACCTGGGCCGTGGGGCCCAGGGGCGTGAGGTTCATCTGGCCCGTGGAGGCCGAGGGGGTCACCGCCCCGGCCGAGGGGGCCACGGGGAGCGAGGTGGGCGAGGTGGTGCTGAAGCCGGCCGTGCCCGGGGTGATGGAGGCCGTGGGGCCCAGGGGGGTGATGCCGAAGCCGCCGCTGGCCGCGCCTGCTCCGCCTCCGCCCGCGCCCCCGCCCGCGCCGCCTCCGCCGCCGGTGCCGGCCAGGCCGATGCCCAGGCCGCCCGAGGCCGCGGCGATGCCGCCTCCGGCCGTGGCCGAGGCCCCGCCGCCCGCGCCGCCTGCGCCGCCCGCGCCCCCGCCCCCGCCGGGGGAGGGGATGGGCGCGGCGGTGCTGGTCTCCAGGAAGAGGCTGCCCGCGCCGCCCACCGGGATGGGCACGTAGGCCGGGGTGGCGTCGATGGCCACGTGGCCGCCTTCGGAGATGGGCACGAAGCCGCTTTCGGTGATGGGCACGTGGGCCGGGGTGGCGTCGATGGGCACCTGGGCCGCTGGGCCCACGTAGCTGCGCCCCGCGGGACCGGCCATGAAGGAGCCGGCCGGGGCGGCCTGGGTCTGGCCCGCGGGTCCGGCCACGATGAAGTCGGTCATGCCGTTCACGGCGCTCACCACCTTGCGTCCGGTCCGCCGGGAAACGCGGCGGGCGCAGGACATTGCCTCCAGCCAAGCATTGCGCACGGCAAAAGTCAAGGCCCTGCGCGGACGGGGCGGACGCCTGTCCGGCCCGGATCCCGTCCTTCCGGCCCGACCCTGTCAATACGTCGATCCATACCCGTTCGACCGCAATGAACGCCCTGGGGCCCGGGGGCCGGAAACCCGGGGCTATGCTCCGGCCGGGCGGAAGGTCCGCCCGCAGCGCCATGGGGCGCGCATCACCCCAACCCAAGGGAGGACGACATGGGCGGAAGCGTGGGAACCATCGCCACGGTGCTGGGCCTGGCCGGCTCGGTGCTGGGCGGGAGCGGGAGCAGGAGTGCGGGCCGGGCCTCGGACCTGGCCGCGGAGCGGGCGGCCCAGGCCGAGGAGCGCCGCAAGAGCGAGGCCGAGGCCCGGCGCAAGGAGGCCGAGGCGCGCGCCGAGGCGCGGGAGCTGGCCCAGAAACGGCTGAGCCAGGTGCGGGGCGGCCAGGCCACCCTGGTCAACGGCGGGGCGGGCCTGCTGGACACGGCGGACGTGGCCCGGGCCGGGCTCAAGGAGAAGCTCGGACAATGAACGCCATCACCCCCCCCATCACCGGCGAGGATCGGCCGGTTCTCCCCGGTCTGGAGTTCGTTCCGGGCTTCGGGGCCCCGTCGCGGGGCCGGGAGGAG
The DNA here is from genome assembly GCA_050255855.1 of Desulfovibrionaceae bacterium. Lineage (GTDB taxonomy): Bacteria > Desulfobacterota > Desulfovibrionia > Desulfovibrionales > Desulfovibrionaceae. Next base: position 3,759 of record JBFWIY010000018.1, on the reverse strand, counting down.
GAGCTCTCCCGCTGGGTGCTGGCCCGGCTGCGGGCCATGGAGTCCGCCCGGCGGCCCTGGATCGACCTCTGGCAGGAGCTCTGTGACTTCATGCTGCCGCGCAAGAACTCCTTCACGGGCTCGGGCGTGCGGCGCGGCCGCAGCGGCGACGAACGCATCTTCGACGCCACCGCCCCCCACGCCCTGGAGGTCCTGGCCTCCAGCCTGGGCGGGCTGCTGACCAACCCGGCCCTGCCCTGGTTCGACATCCGGGTGCGGCGGCCCGAGGCGGCCGAGTCCGGCCCGGTGCGCGAGTTCCTGCGCCAGGCGCGGGAGCGCATGGTCCGGCTCTTCAACACCGAGGCCACGGGCTTCCAGACCCACGTGCACGAGCTCTACCTGGACGTGGCCCTGCTCGGGGCCGGGGTCATGTACGTGGAGGCGGACCCGGAGTGCGTGGTGCGCTTCTGCGCCCGGCCCCTGGGCGAGGTCTTCCTGGCGGAGAACGCCCGCGGCGTGGTGGACACCGTGTTCCGCCGCTACGAGCTCACCGCCCGCCAGGCCTGGCAGGAGTGGGGCGAGGCCTGCTCCGACGCGGTGCGCGCCAAGCTGGCGGACCGGCCCGAGGACGCGGTGGCCATCGTGCACGCCGTGTTCCCGCGCGAGGACCGCGACCCGGCCGGGCTCGGCGTGGGCCACTTCCCCTTCGCCAGCGTCTACCTGGAGGCCGAGAGCGGCCGGGTGCTGGAGGAGTCCGGGTACCTGGAGATGCCCTACATGGCCCCGCGCTGGGCCAAGGCCGCCGGGGAGATCTACGGCCGGGGCCCGGGGCTCACGGCGCTCTCGGACGTGCGCGTGCTCAACGCCATGGCCCGCACGGCCCTCATGGCCGCGGAGAAGATGAGCGACCCGCCGCTCATGGTGCCGGACGACGGGTTCCTGGGCCCGGTGCGCACCGGCCCGGGCGGGCTCTCCTACTACCGGGCGGGCAGCAGCGACCGCATCGAGCCCCTGCCCGTGGCCGTGGACCTGCGCGCCGCCGAGGAGATGATGACCCAGCGCCGCGACTCGGTGCGCCGCATCTTCCTCAACGACCAGCTGGCCCCGGCGGACAGCCCGGCGCTCACCGCCACCGAGGCCCTTATCCGGCAGAGCGAGAAGATGCGCGTGCTCGGCCCGGTGCTGGGGCGCATGCAGACCGAGTTCCTGGGCCCGGTCATCGGCCGGGTGTTCCGCATCCTGCTGCGCGCCGGGGAGCTGCCCGCGCTGCCGGATGAGCTGGACCCGGGCGAGATCGAGGTGCGCTACGTCTCGCCCATCGCGCTCGCCCAGCGCCAGTACGAGGCCCAGGGCCTGGTGCAGGCCATGGAGTACCTCAAGCCCTTCGTGGGGGCCGGGGACGGCTTCGGCGTGCTGGACAACTTCGACACCGACCGCATCGCCCGCCACGCCGCCGAGCTCTTCGGCGCGCCGGGCGAGTACCTGCGGCCGGACGCCGATGTGGCCCGGCTGCGGGCGCAACGGGCCGAGCTGGCGGCGCAGGCCGGGCCGGCGGCGCAGGCCGGGGCCTAGAAGTACTCGGTCATGTGGAGGTTGTCGTGATCGGTGAAGGTCTGGGACACGCGCACGAAGCGGTCTTCGTTGCGCAGGAAGGCGTCCACCACGTCGGGGTCGAACTGGGCGCCCCGGCCCTGGAGGATGATCTCCCGGGCGGCCTCGTGGCTCATGGGCTTCTTGTACACGCGCGGGGAGATCAGCGCGTCGTACACGTCGGCCAGGGCCATGAGCCGCCCGGCCACGGGGATGTCCTCCTCGGCCAGGCCCTCGGGGTAGCCGGTGCCGTCCCAGCGCTCGTGGTGGGTGGCCACCAGATCGCGCGTCACCTGGATGAAGGGGGCGTCGCCCATGCGCCGCACGGCCTCGCGCAGGATGTCGCAGCCGTAGGTGGGGTGCTTGCGGATCTCGTAGAACTCCCGCTCGGTGAGCGGCCCGGGCTTGTGCAGGATGGCGTCGGGCACCCCCACCTTGCCGATGTCGTGCAGGGGCGCGGCCTTGGCCAGCAGGTCGATGTACTCGCGGGTCAGGGTCTCGCGGAAGCGGATGTGGCCCTTGAGCTCCTCGGCCAGGATGCGGACGTATCCGCTGGTGCGCAGGATGTGCGCCCCGGTCTCGTGGTCCCGGGCCTCGGCCATGCTGGCCAGGGTGTGGACCACCATGTCCTGGGTGAGCTGGAGGGTGCGCACGGTCTCCTGGCGCTCGGCGGCCACGGCGTGGGCCACCAGGCTCGTGGCCGCGACGATGGTCACGTAGGCCTGGAGGAGGAGCAGGGAGTGGGGGAAGGGGTGGGCCGCAAAGGGGCCGTGGCCGAGCATGGTGCCGACCACGGCCAGGGCCACGCACAGGAAGAGAAACGTCACCAGGGCCCGGTGGTCCAGCCGGAAGATGGCCCAGGCCAGCACCGGCAGCAGCAGGTAGGGCGTGGGGTATTCCGCGGCCACGCCGTGCAGGGCCTCGCTGATGACCATCCAGGCCAGGACCGAGAGCACGGCGATGAGGGCCGCCATCTCCAGGGTCTGGCGGCGGTCCAGGCGCGGCGGCCAGCCCGCCTCCATCCAGGCCAGGAAGAAGGGGCCCATGAGCAGGGTCCCGGCGGTGTCCGAGAGCAGCCAGGCCCACCAGTTCACCGCGATCTGCCCCGGGGGCAGGTCCTGGAGGGTCAGGAGCAGGCTCACTCCCAGGCAGGAGGCCAGGAAGCCGAGCAGGATGGCCGCCCCGGAAAAGACCAGGGCCCCGCGGGCCGTGGCGAAGAGCCGCCCCGGGCCCTGCAGGCGGCGGCAGAGCTCCACGGAGACGAAGATGCCGAGCATGTCGGCCAGGGAGAGCAGGGGGGTGACGGGGGAGGGGGCGCCGGTCAGGAGGTCGCCCGCCACGGCGCCCAGCCACAGCACGGGCAGGACGCGCGCGCCGTAGCGCCAGCAGACCGCAAAGCCGAACCCGGCCGCGGGCCAGAGCACGGCAATGCCCTGACTCAGCCCGGAAAAGGCCAAGGCAAAACGGCAAAGCGCCGAGTAGATCGCCGCCAGGGCGAGGTACGCCAACAGCTTTCGCATGGAGAGGGGCCGTCCGCCGAGGCGTCGACGGAGCGACCGTATCAAGGTTGGTCGGAATGTCAAACCGTCCCTTGCTGAAGGGACCCGGGAGGGCGCGTGGACACGAGCGGAATGGAACGACGGGACGAGACGGAGCGGGAGGCGCTGCGGCGCAGCTACCGGCGGGTGTTCGCCGGACCGGAGGGGACGCGGGTGCTGGAGGACCTGGCGCGGCGGGGGTTTGTCCGCGCCACCACCTTCCATCCCGAGCCCGGGCGGGCGGCCTTCAACGAGGGGCGGCGGTCCCTGGCGCTGGAGGTGCTGGGCCTGGCCCAGGGCGCGGCCGGGCCCGTGCGGGGCGGTGGGGACAACTCTGGGTTTGTGTCGAATCCCGATTCGGCCCCGGATTCGGCCCCCGATCCGACCTTCGACCCGGCCTAGGGGATCTCGTTGAGGTGGGAGACCCAGGTGTTGAAGGCGATCATGGCCAGATACAGGCCCAGGCTGAAGAACAGGCTGCGAAACAGGAGCTTGATGCCGGTCATGGCGGTGTTCCTCGCGTGCGTGTGGTTGTGCCCCGCGGCCGTCGTCCGGCCGGGCCCGACATGAAGCAAGCAGTGTACCAGCATCAATAAAATCGGTGTGGTGCGGGCGCGGGCAGGGGCCCGGGTCCGGTTCTGAACCCCAAACC